>CAIXLU010000193.1 GCA_903920315.1 uncultured Oscillochloris sp. | reverse complement strand
CCGCCACTGGCCCAGAACGGTGAGTAGCAGTACATCGATGTCACTTTCTATCAATGAGAACGAATGTCATAAAGTATACCCGCGTCCTGGCGTCTTGTGAGCGTGACAATGTGCAAAAAGCGTGACAAAAACGTGACAAAACTGCAAAAAAAATAGCCTGTATGCGGCGTCCTAATGCCGCATACAGGCGTGACAAAAATGTCACTGCCCAAAACAATCATAATGATCGTTTTGGGCAGCCTCTCAGACGGCTTCTCAGGCGTTCAAAAGGTCATAGCCTAGTTCAGAGTAAGGGTAGCAGGGAGCCGTCAACGTCGGTGGAGGGCAGTGGCGACGGTGCCCGCCCGCATCGTGCATCCTTCACGCGCTGCTCAGGGATAAGACCCGCTTCGGCGGCTTTGCGCACCGTGCGGGCGCGTTGCACCGTGCGACGGCTGACGTTCAGCATAGCGGCGGCTTCGGGTTGGGAGATTTCTGGAGTAGATGCGTCTATAGACGCATCTACTTTTCCGATAGTAAATCGGTTGGCTCCAAGCTTCATATTTGCTAACTTATCCGCCACCATGCCGCGCTGGTTCTCATTCAAATGTCGCCGTGCGATGTTCAGCGAGACGACAAACGCCACCGGCTCGCCCTCGTACACGACCGTCGCCGGGTCAACGCCCAACTCTTCACAGGCACGTAGCCGGTTACGACCGTCCAACAGCATGCCGTCAGGCGTCAGCACCACAGGCATGCGTAAGCCGTGTGCAGCAATGTCATCTCGGCTACGGGCCGTGGCGATAGGGCCAAAATATAGACTCTCATGGGATATAGACTCGATGGCCGTTTTTGCGCGGGCGGCGTGGCGATAGGGCCAAAATACAGACTCTCATGGGATACAGACTCTCGGTGGTCTTATGCGAGGCTGCGCAGCCGACTATGCACGATCACGAGTATGCACGTCCTGTCGTTCGGCTGCCCTATCTGCGCCCAACAGCACCACCAACGTTCGTTGGGCGTGCCGACGTTGCAGCACCTGGCGCGTCCCGTCAGTGGCTTCGACTTCTATCGAGTAGCCGCATTCTTCGGCCAGGGCCAGGGCAGCGTGAGTAAGGTCTGAGAGTGTGGTGAGGTTCATAAGGTGTAAATTGTGTACAGGGTGCCTGTGCAAATTATGCACAGGTGACCCGTGTTTCAAATCCGCAACAGTTGCGGATATGCGCCTGATCGTGTATGCACCGTCGTATGCAACGGTAGCGCGGTATGCTGCGGTGCTATGCGTGGTACTTCTGTTCTGTTGCGCATAACAGTGCGGTAGAGTGGTACTAATGCGTGGTGTGCAGATGCGGCGGCGTAATGCGGTAAAATAGGCATCCATGTCATATATGATTCTGGCGGATCTGCGCGCTGCCTGCGTGTCGCATGCCTGAGACAACCTTGTTTGTCTCTGTTGGGAGTGGGCTATTAGCTCCTCCACACTACTTCTTATGCCCCAGCCAAAGCATTCAAAACGACAGATTCCACCAGCCAATCTCAGCCCCCGCGAACTGGGGCTACGCGCCTTTCAGTTGGGTCAGTTCAATGCTGCGATACTGGCGTGGCAGCCTCTTGCCTCCGATCCGGCGGTGTCTCGTGCGCTCGCCGAGGCGCATTTCCGCCGCGCCCTCAGTACCCTTACGACTGATTCCATTGCCGACATGCGCCGCGCTGCTGAGTTGGCCCCCGCCGACCTCCGCTTTTCGCTGCACCTGGGACGATTGCTCCATCGTGCGGGGGATCGCGCCGCCGCCGCCGATCACTATTCCACAGTTCTCTCCCGCGATCCGGGGAACACCATCGCCGCCAAACTGCTCGTCCTGCTCACCCTGGAGCAGCGGAGTGATGACGATCTTTCCGATCTGCCGGGGATGAGTCCGCTGCTACGGACGTGGGCCGCGCCGGCCTTGGCGGTGCTGCACTGTCAGCCTACTCCCGCTGATGAGAGCGCCCTGGGGACGCTCTGGCGCGGCATGGGCCAACTGGCAGTTGGTACTCCTGATGCCTATACGACGCTCAGTGATGAGCGCACCCTTCCGGCTCCGGCCCTTGAACCGCTTCGGCGCTACTTTCGCGCTATCGCCGCCGCTCTGGGTGGCGATGCCAGCACGGCGATTCGGCTGTGGCAGCGGATTTATACGGCGGGCGACCGATCACCGGACCTGGAGGAGCGCCTTGTCGCACTGCTGACGGAGCGCCTCACTGCGCTTGTCGACTCTGGGGATGTCGCGACGGCGGGAGATCTGGCCCGACACTGGGCCGATCTCTCTGGTGCGCCTGCCTTTGATGAATTGCGGCTGCTGGCCCTCAACCGGGCGGCTCATGCCGCCGCCGCCGCTGGTGCGTGGCCTCGGGCTGCCGCACTCTGGGAGGCGGCACGGCAGATCCTCGCCCGCGCTCAGGGTCTTGGTTCGCCCCGACCAATCCTGCACAACCTCGCCCTGACCTACGAGCGCCTGGAGCGCTGGGAGGATGCGGCTGAGGCATGGCGTGCGCTCCTGCGCACCCGCCCCCGCAAGCGGGCATCCGACGCTTCTGATGTTCAGGAGGAGCAGCGCTGGGCATGGGTTCGTGCCCGAATCCTTGTCTGCTACCGCAACGCCGGACGCCCCGACGAGGCCGTTGCGATCTACCGTCAGGCGATTAAGCTCGATCCCAACGACCTCGATCTACGCATCCAGCTTGCTGATGCACTCCTCGCCAACGATCAGGAGCGTGCTTCTCAGAATGAGATCAATCGCATCCTTGAGATTGAGCCGTACCACCCTGAGGCTCTGCTGCGCCGGATCGAGGGTCTCTCTGAATTTTGGCAGTTTGACGAGGCAGAGCAACTCATCCGCGAGTTGATTGAGCGCCACCCCGACCGGGCGGATCTGCGCCGCTCCGCTGCGCGCCTCTTTATGCACCATGGCCGTGAACTTAGCCAGAACCGCCATGTTCGGGCCGCCTACAATGCCTTTGTTGAGGGCGAACGTTACGACCCCACGGAGCCACTTTTTGCCCTTAACCAAGCCCGCATGCTCCTCGCTCTGCGCCAGCCTGTAGATACCGGCGCACTGATCGAGCGGGCGCTCACGATGGGCGGTGAACGTATCGATATTTGGGTATTGGCCATCGAAACCTGGATGTTGGCCGATAAGATTGACGATACCCGTGCGCTGATTGCTCGCTTTGATCAGGAGCGCACACCCAGCGCCGATGATTACGTCAATCTCGGACTTCAGCTCATGATGTCCGCACTTCCGCCCCCAACCCCGGCCTTCTTCGCTTCGCTGACCCCGATCACAAAGCCGGTTGATACGCCCTGGATTCGTCTGGCTCTGGAGTTGCTCGATAAGGCGGTGGCACTCGATCCCGAGAACCCGCACACCCTCAGAAGTATCACCAGCTTTCTGATGGTGCCGCGCCCGGATCTGGCTCTTCGCTTCGCTGAACATGCTGTCCAGCACGCCCCCAACGACCCGGAGGCGCTGATTCTGCTGGGTGTGGTGCTTGGCCTGAGCAATAAGGCAACGGAGGCGAAGACAACGCTCCAGCACGCCGCGAAGATCGCTCAGCGTATGGGTCGGCACGATCTCCACTCACGGGCACAGGAATTACGTCGGGTGGTCGGTACGCCGATGTTGCGGATGATGTTCGGTCACGCCATGCAAGATCTTGATGGGTTCGGCGATTATCTTTGAGAGACGAGAGGATTTTCGATGAGTGAGCCGTATATAGACCCTTACGAGATCCTCGATTTGGCGCGATCTTCCTCCGCTGAGGAGATTAAGCGCGCCTACTTTGCGATGGTACGCGCCAATCCTCCGGAGCGCAACCCTGAGCAGTTTAAGCGTATTCGGGCCGCCTACGAGCGATTGCGCGACCCTGATCAGCGCCGTGAGTGTGATATGCTCTTACTCCAGCCCTGGCCCGAACCAGCGCGCCGCAAACGTCCGCCAAAGCCTGTCCTCGGTATCAGGCCAACCGAGGTTCTTGCTGTCCTGCGCCCACTTACCGACCTCGACCGCACCGATTGGCGCGAGCAGCATGAGAAGGTACAGCTTTGACGAATCGTGAGCAGGATCTGCCGGATTTGGTGGTTCGGATTGACGCGCTCCAAGCCGCTGTTGTCGCTTTGGAGAAGCAGATTGGCCGTGCTGGCCGCGAGCAACTTAAGGCCAATGCCCTGTCTGAGACTCAGGCCGAGCGTCTGGCAGCGGCGATGGATGCCCTGCACACCGCCGAGGATCGCCGTGAGGCCGAGATCGCCACCCAGCGCCAGCAGGCTCAGTTTGCGATAACTGAGTCCCGTCTCGCGGTTGCTCGCTCCATGTTCCCCGCTATTGATGGACTTGACGATGCCATCCGCGCCGGTCGGACAACCCTTGAACATACCACTCGGCGCGAATCTGCAGATGCACTGCTCCGTCGCCTGTTACTGAGTGCCGTTGATGCCGATCCGCGCCGCGAAACGGATCCGCTGCAAGCGGCCCTCGACTCCTGGCTAAGCGGGCTGGCGATGGTACGTCGCCGCTTGCTCGATGCCCTGTCCGCCGAGGGTGTCACCCTGATCGTCGCTGAAGGTCATCCCTTTGACCCTCACCGTCATATCGCCGTTGACGTTGTCGCCGCCGATGCGGCGCTCGGCACTGTTATTCAGGAGATCCGCCGAGGTTTTATGGTCGGCGCACGGGTGCTGCGCCATGCGGAGGTCTCCGTCGCTGGCGAACTACACAAGAAAGAGTTGGCATGAGTCTGATTATCGGCATTGACCTGGGGACGACCTTTTCTGCGGTGGCCCTGGTGCGCGACGGAATTCCCACGATTGTAGCTAACGGCGATGAACGGATTATCCCTTCCGTGGTTGGCCTCGGCCCCGACGGCGGTTTGCTGGTGGGTACGCCCGCCCGCAACCAGTATGCGCTTTATCCCGAGAACACCATCCGTTCGATCAAACGCCAGATGGGCCGTGGTGCCGAGGTGCAACTTGGCACACGCAGCTACACGCCTCAGCAGATCTCGGCCCTCATTCTGCGGGAACTACGCCGCATTGCCGAAGCCGAACTCGGCCAACCCGTTGAGCGTGCCGTAATCACCGTGCCCGCCTATTTCTCGGATGCCGCTCGCCAAGCCACCCGCGAGGCCGGCGAGATTGCCGGGTTCACTGTTGAGCGCATTATTAACGAGCCAACCGCTGCCGCTCTCGCTTACGGACTTGATCGCAGCGATGATCGTCATCTGGTGGCCGTCTACGATCTCGGCGGCGGTACTTTCGACGTTTCGATCATCGAACTAGATAGCGGTGTGATCGAGGTGCGGGCCAGTCACGGCAATACGCAACTTGGCGGCGATGATTTCGATGAGCGCCTACGGGAACTGCTGATCGAACGCTTTATCGCCGTCCACAAGGTAAGTCCCCGCGATGATACGCGGGCGATGGCCCGCCTGCTGCGGGCTGCGGAGTCCGCTAAGATTACACTCTCCTCCCAGCCCACCGTCCGTATTCAGGAGGAATATCTGCTCACGGTTGATGGCCGACCTCTGCACCTGGAGGTTGAGGTGCAGCGCGAGGAATTTGAGGACGCTATCGTTGACCTGCTCGACGGCACGATTCAGTCCTTCGATGCGGCCCTGCACGACGCCGGGATTGCCGCCGCCGATCTCGACAAGATACTCTTTGTTGGCGGTAGCACGCGCATCCCGCTGGTCTGGGATCTCGTGCGCTCACATACCGGGATTGAGCCGGCAGTAGCAATTAACCCCGATGAGGCGGTAGCGCTTGGCGCAGCGGTCCAGGCCGCGATTATCGCGGGCGAGCCACTCGATGCTATTTTGGTTGATGTCACATCCCACTCCCTCGGGATCGAGATTGCGGAGTTGGAGATGGGCCACGTGGAGCCGGATCACTACAGCGTGATCATCCCGCGCAACACGACGGTTCCCACCACACGCGCCGAGATCTACTCTGCAATCTACCCTGGACAGACAGCGATCAATCTGAAGATCTACCAGGGCGAACACCCGGTTGCCTCACAGAACATCCTGCTAGGTGAATTTCTCTTTGAGCAACTGCGCCCTGAATCCCCCGGCATGCTGCCCCGGATTACGGTACAGTTCGACTTTGACCTCAACGGGATTGTCCACGTTTCGGCGACAGATCGAGGTAGCGGCAAGCAGATCAGCGCCAGCATCCGTGCGGCCCACGCCCGTCTTTCGCCCGCCGATATTGCCGGAGCCAGGGTTAGCCTAGAAGATCTCGCGATGGTTGGAGGAAGCGAGGATGCGCTCGATCAGGCGCTGTGGGATGGTCGCCCGCCCCCGACGGGTGCGATGAGCCTGGAGACGATCAGCCTGCTTGCACGCGGTAAACGGGTACTGGACACAAACCCTGGCGACCAGGAGATTATCCGCGCTATCGCCGCAGTGGAAGCCGCCGCCCGAGAAGATAACGCCGACGCGCTGGCGGCAACGAGCGAGGCGCTGCTTGATCTGCTCTACAACCTTGATGATGAGTAGGGGTCAACTACCGCAGGGATTAAAACCCCACGGCTTGTGCCTCACTTCCGATGCCGAGGCGTCGGAACGGACACGATTGGCGGGTTGACGGGCAGCCCGCCGACAGGAGATGTACCCCTATCGGCATGGTACTTGGCCGCAATATTCCGCGCCGCGTTGAGGTCGGCATGCAGCTCAAAGCCACACACACGACACACAAACCGGCCACGGGAACGGCGGTTGTTGCGGGCCACATGCCCACAGCAGCTACAGGTCTGCGAGGTATGCCGGGGGTCAACCCCAGCCACCGTACACCCCCGTTCCTCGGCTTTGTACGCGACAAATCCCTTGATCTGGGCGAACGACCAGCTATGCACACGGCGGCTGGTTTCAGTTTTCTTGCGGATCTTCGACCGCTTGCGAATGTCGGTCAGGTTCTCCCGCACAATCGTTGCACCCGGCTGCACCGACTGGACGATCTGTTTGGAGAGGACGTGATCGCAATCACGCCGAAAGCGGGCTTGTTTCCCGCGCACCTTCCGCAGATGCCGCGTGGCGCTTTTCGTCCCCTTGCGCTGGAGTTGGCGTTTGAGGTAGAACAGCCGCCCTTCAATCGCCTTCCACGCGGGTTTGCCCAGGAAGCGATTAGTGCTCGTGACGGCAGGCTGCGCGATGCCCAGGTCTACCCCCACCACCTCGTCGGTCGGCTCCACATCAGGCGCAGGCACGCTGACGACGACATACAACCACCAGACGCCATCCCGGTTGATCATGTCGGCGGTATCGACCGGATAGCCTGCGTAGTGCGCACAGTAGTCAGGCACATCAAAGCGGATTGTCTGACGCTCTCCGACCAGCGACAGGCGCACGGTCTGACTTTCCCAATCGACCCGGTAGGTATGCACGTTGTAGCGCGGCGGGCAGGCGTCCGATTGCGGCATCCTGACCGTGCGCTCCTGCTCCTGCAATGCAAACGCACTTCGCAACGCCTCAGACGCTTTGGCGCGGGCGGTATTGATCAGGTTGCTGTTGAGGGTGGGCAGGCGCTCACGTACGGGATAGTAAGCAAGATAATGCAGCTTAGTGGCGTTACCGACCTTGGCGTCCCATCCGAGGCGCACAAACTGATTGAACGCCGCAGTAAACAGGCGGCTTGTTTCCCCCAGGGACACCGCCTGTGCCGGCGATGGGGTTAATTTCAGGCGGACAGTTCGTTGCATAAGTTCATGATAACATACAATTATAGTTTTCGCCATAGTAGACCCGTTGTTCGCGGCGCATGTATCCAAGGTGCGAGTCCTCCATGCGCCGCACCCGCGTTTCCTCTGCCGGGGTTAAAACCCCGCCGCTACCACGCGGGTTCGGATGGTGTGGGGGTGTGGGGGTGTGGGGGTGTGGGGGTCGTCCACCTGCCACCTGCCACCTGCCACCTGCCACCTGCCACCTGCCACCTGCCTCCTGCCACCTGCCTCCTGCCTCCTGCCCCCGAGTCACCATAGATGGGACGCATAGTACACTTTTCCCTAGCGTTTTATCGCAGGGTACTCAGTTCGTAGGGGCAATCCCTACGGGGTGGACTACCACACCCCCGATCCCCTGCCGAAAGGCTACAGGGATTGCTTTTCGGATAATATTCAGGCTTCCGTTCACATCGGCATTGATAATCCGCTTGCCGTCTGCTGCCTGAAACAATCCACGCCTGATGCGTTTTCCCCCATAGCGTTCACGATATCCCATCGGCTCGGCATCCAGAAAGCTGCACGTGCTCGTGTGGCTCTCGTTGATCGTGCGTACTTCGATGCCGACCAATTCCGCCTTGTACTGAAGCATCGCGATAAACCGGGCGTGCGGCACCTGCACGAAGTTTTGGTTATTCCGCCGTCCGATGGCGATTTGCTGCTTCCAGCCATCGTTTTTGCCGATGATCAACACACCGATGCCTTCATGCACCAGCATGTCAATGATGCGTCTGCTGTGGGTATGCAGGTAGTGCGTGATCTGGCGGTTGCGCCGGTTCGTGATGCGCTCCAT
>CAIXLU010000192.1 GCA_903920315.1 uncultured Oscillochloris sp. | reverse complement strand
TTCAGCGTGACAGTTGAGACATGTAACCGCACCATACGTTCCTTAGGGAAGCAGATCTTCTTCATCATCCCATCCTGGCGACATGTCACCCTGAGCGAAGCGAAGGGTCTGACAAGAAACCGGGACAGATACTGAGCGCAGCGAAGCATCTATCCCGGTTTCCTGTCAGACCCTTCGCTTCGCTCAGGGTGACATGGTGCCGGGCTGGGATGATGAAGAAGATCTGCTTCCCTACAGTTTCGGCATACATAAGGCATCCTGATGCGCTACGCCTGAAACCTGAAACCTGGCACCTGAAACCTGTCTAATTAAAGAACTACGTACGAAAATACGTAGATTCCCGTATTCCTGGCAAGCGTAAAATCGGGTACACTAGCTTCAATCCTAGATACGCACGTTAAAAGGACGATCAGGAGGCACAGTGATGAGCAGCCAGCAGACTGAGGCTAAGGCTAAAGCCAAGGCCATCGCCGAAGCCGTAACCGAAGCCGTAACCGAAGCCGTAGCCGAGGCCGTGACCGAGGCCATGACCGAAGTTGTTACCAAGGCCGTGAGTAAGGCCGTGACCAAGGCCGTGACCAAAGCCGTCACCGAGGCTCTCAGGGATGATACGCTAGGCGGCAAGTGGGTGCCGATCATCAGCACGTAAGACATGTTTTGCAATAGTACAGACGTAACGCGGTCACGCTTCACTTCGCTCATCGTGATAGCGTTACGTCTGTACTATTGCCACGTTTCAGATCAGCTCTACAGTTTGTGCTATTCATCCTATACGCTTCGGCTCCAAGCGGCTGAAGCCCGCACAACAAACTGTGACGTTAGACCGCCCGAGTGCAGAATCGCTCAGGAGGGTGACACATGGTTATGAGAGTTGACGAATCCACACCTGCATCCCACGCCAATATAGGGCTGATCCGTCGCCTCCAGGCTGAGCATATCGCCGATTCATTAACGGATGCAGCGCTGGCGGCGTGTTCGCCCGAAGACATCCGACACCTGATCTCTGATCTGCGCCGCCATCAAGACGAACTAGAGCGACAGAACGAAGAGTTGCGGCGTACCCAGAACGAGCTAGAGCGGGCACGCGCCCGCTATGTTGATTTCTACGATTCAGCTCCCGTCGGCTACTTTACCCTGAATGCGAAGGGGATCATCCAGGAGGCAAATCGTGCCGCCGCGACACTCTTCCAGGTAGCACTCAGTGACGTGATTGGGCATCCGTTCACGCAGTTTATCGTCCCTGATGATCAAGATCGCTACTACCTGTACCGCCAGAATCTAAGGATGACGGATGATCCGCAGGTATGCGAACTGCGTATGCGATGCCCTCGTGTGGCCCAGTTCTGGGCGCGACTGGAGACCACCGTGATCCAGGAGGTGGATCACAGGGCGACAGTTCACCGCATGGTGATGAGCGACATCAGTACAGAAAAACAACTCCGGGTAGATGCGCAGGCCGCACACCAAGCGGCGGCGGAGGCCCTGGCTCAGCTCGACGCCATCGTCACGAGTACGCCTATCGGCATCGCCTACCTGGATCGTGAGCTACGATACCGGATGGTCAACCCGGCCTTGGCCGCACTCAATGGCCGGAGTCCCGCCGACCACCTCGGATACACGCTGGCAGAGTTGATCCCCCCCATGGCCCTGTTGTTGGAGCCACTCATGCGCCACGTCCTCACAACCGGCGTCGCGGTGTGCGATCTGGAACTGAACGATCTGTACGACCCGCTCAACAGGATTGTCCGCGATCTACTGATCTGCTTGTTCCCCGTCCCGGCGGGGCCGACAGGCGAGATTACCGGTGTCGGGGTGGCGGTCACCGACATCACCGCGCAGAAGCAGGCCGCACTCGCTTTGGAGCGCCAGCGCCAGCAACTCGACGCCATTGTGCGTACGATGCACGAGGGAGTGATCGCGTTCGATCCGAACGGTACCATCGTCGTTATCAACAACGCCAGCCTGCGGCTCGCTGGCCTGGACTGCAATGCCCACGATGGGACGTTGACCACAATGGGGCAGGCGGTCACGCAGATACCATGTGACGTACATGGAGAGGCACTTCCGCCAGATGACTGGCCGATGAATCGGGTCGTTCGCGGTGAGCAGTTTATGGGTGTCGAGATCTGCATGCGGTCTGCGGGACAACCCGATGAATGGCGCACCTTTAGCGGCACCCCGGTGTACGATGAACACGGCACGCTTGTTCTAGGGGTCATCACCGCGCAGGACATTACCCAGCGGAAGCGCGACGAGGCAGCGTTGCAGGCGCATGCGAAAGCACTCAGTCACGCGAATACCAAACTGACCCGTGTACTCCATCTCAAGAACGAATTTCTGGCGATGATGAGCCACGAGTTACGCACGCCGCTCACCGTCATCCTGGGGGTCTGCGGAGCCTTGGAAGCGGAGATCTACGGATCGCTTAACGATCAACAGTGCCAGGCACTGACCACGATCACGGAGAGCGGGAAACACTTGCTATCCATCCTGTCCGATATCCTCGACCTCGCCCACATCGAGGCGGGCGAAGAGACTCTCAATCATCAGCCCATTGAGGTGAACGCCCTCTGTAGAGCAGCGATGCACGTTGTACAGAACGCCGCGCAGCAGAAACACATTCAATTGCGGCACAGTGTGAAGCAGGGGGTGGTGGGGCTGATCGCTGACGAGCGACGGATGACCCAGATCCTGGTGAAGTTGCTTGATAACGCGGTTAAGTTCACCCCGGAAGGCGGGATCGTCGGCCTGGATGTCTCCGCCAACGCAGAGCAGAAACATATCCGATTTGCCGTGTGGGACACTGGCATCGGCATCGCCAGGGCCGATTACGCCCGACTCTTCCAGCTCTTCACACAAATAGACGGGCAACTCTCCCGGAATTATGGTGGGATGGGGCTGGGGCTTTCATTGGTGCGGCGGTTGGTGGATCTTCACGGCGGGAATATTGGCATAGAGAGTACGATTGGCCAGGGGAGCCGTTTCACGGTCAGCCTGTCGTGGTCGGAGGACGATAATAGGGCTTCATGATCAGCCCGGACAACTGCCTCAGCCCCCGCCCCTTTCATGCTCCCACCCCGTATCAAGCAGTGCCCGGTGCGCCGTGACGCCGGTAAGAAACATGGCGCGGAGGCTTTCGTCGCTGATCCGGTTAGCCCGTTGGCGCAACCGGCTCACCGCCGCCGCCAGAACCGCCAGGGTACGCGGGTCGCCCGTTGCTCGCAGCACCGTGTAGCAGATCAACTCGACATGGGCCGGTTCATCAGTCCCCGAGAGATCGCCCCCGGCGAGGTGAGCGAGGATTGGCTCGATCAGGGCCAGCGCCTTTGCAGCCTCGCCACGAATAAGTGCCACCCGCGCTAACCCGGCACACGTTTCCAGCAGCAACACCGGCTCAGAGAGTTCCTCGCGCAGCGCCCGCGCTCGGTTGTACGCGGCCTCGGCCATCGTCAGCCGACCAAGGCCGCAGAGGGCGTGTCCGCGCACCATCAGGGCGTAGCTCTGTCCACGCACCCAGCCAATCTCTATGGCGATGCGTAGCGCTTCGTTGGCTTGAGCCAGGGACGCCGTATGGTCGCCGCGCAGATACGCC
>CAIXLU010000191.1 GCA_903920315.1 uncultured Oscillochloris sp. | reverse complement strand
GCGCTCGACCCGGTTGCCTACGGGCGCACCCTTACCGCTCAGGTCTTCGCTGACCTGAGACTCCGTGATGCGTGGCGTGACGCACGGCGGGTCGCGGACGGTGCCGACCTCCCGCTGCGGCTGCGGCTGCGCCTCACCACCCGCGCTGCCAGTATCCACGCCCTGCGCTGGGAGACGCTGCGCGACCCGATCACCGACGTGCCGCTGGCGACCGATGCTCGCCTGCGCCTCGTGCGCTCCCTGGACACGGATGATACAAGGCCGATCCGGTTGGGGCCAAAGCCATCCCTGAGCGCCCTGTTCGTCGTCGCCAACCCCAGCGACCTGAGCCGCTACGGGATGGCCGAGATTGACGTGGCGGGCGAGGTGGGCCGGGTGCAGGCGGCGCTGGGCGACATCGCACTCACGGTCATCGGTGACGTGCGCCGAGCGACCCTGAGTGCGATCCAGGACGCCCTCCGCACGCAGCCCACGATCTTCTGCCTGATGTGCCACGGTAAGCATACCGGCGATGATACGACTCTCTGGCTGGAGAATAACGAGGGCACGACCGCCCATGTCAAAGGTAGCGTCCTCACGCAGATGCTCTCCCAGAGTGACCGCCCGCCCCTCCTGGTCATCCTCATCGCCTGCGAGGGCGGCGGGAAGAGTCACCACGCTGGCCCGCTGGCCGCCCTTGGCCCGCGCCTCGCATTGGCTGGTGTCGGCGCGGTGCTGGCGATGCAGGACACGCTCTCGATAAGCGCGGCGACGCGGCTGCTGCCGGTGCTGTTTGAGGAACTGGCCCGCGACGGGCGGATTGACCGAGCGGTGTCCCTGGCACGGGCTGCGCTGCGCGAGAATACCGAGTGGTGGGTACCCGCGCTGTGGCTGAGGATGCGGGATGGGCGGCTGTGGGCAGAGGTGCAGCCAGACACCGACCCTCTGGTGCTGCTCGCCGCCATGCCCCTCGACTCGCTCCCTGAGCCTGCCCCGCTCCCCCTCGGCTCACGCATGCCCTTCGCCCGCAACCCGATCTTTGTCGGGCGCAAGGCCGATCTGCACGCCTTGGCGCGAACAGTGAGGGGCGAGGGCAGTGCCGCCGCCATTGGCCAGACTGCGGCGGCCACAGGTTTAGGTGGCATTGGGAAGACCAACCTGGCGACGGAATTTGTCCATCGCTACGGTCAGTTCTTCGCGGGCGGCGTCTTCTGGATGAGCTTCGCCGACCCCGCCGGTGTGCCTGGTGAGATCGCCGCCTGCGGCGCGGCCCTAGACATCCCCGGCTTCGCGGATCTCAAGCTCAACGAGCAGGTGCAACGGGTACAGGTCGCGTGGCAGCAGCCTCTCCCCCGCTTGCTGGTCTTCGATAACTGCGACGATGCGAACCCCGGACAGGCCGAGTCGCTCATTCAGCAGTGGAAGCCAACGACCGGCGGATGCCGGGTGCTGATCACGAGTCGACGCGGGAGTTGGAGTAAGAGCCTGGGTATCACCGCCCAGCCCCTGGGTCTCCTCAGCCGAACCGAGAGCATCGCCCTGCTGCGCAAGCATCGCCCCGACCTCACTGAAGACGACCCGGCCCTGGATGCGATTGCTGTTGAGGTGGGCGATCTTCCGCTTGCCCTGCATCTGGCGGGCAGTTTTCTGGAGACATACCGCGATAGCCCGACCTTCGGCAATCCCACCGACTTCCTGGCCGAGCTACGTGACCAGCGCATCCTTGACCACGATGCGCTGAAGGGCATTGATGTCACGCCCTCTTCAACGAACCACGATTTGCACGTCGCCCGTACCTTCGCTCTGAGCTACAACCGTCTCGATGCCAGCGACCTGGTGGACGCGCTGGCGCTCCGGCTGCTGGCCCGTGCTGCCTACTTGGCACCTGGCGAGCCGATCCCCCGCGATCTGCTGCTGGCGACGTTAGAGATCGCAGAGGACGACCGGCAGGGTTTGCGCCAAGCGGAGAAGGGGCTGCTGCGCCTAATGGCGCTGGGCCTGCTGGATACGGAGACCACTGGTGCGCTGGTGCTGCATCGTCTGCTCCACGCCTTCGTGGGTGATGTCGCGGATGACCCAGAGGCCCAGGGGGCAGTGGAAGACGCACTCATCAGCGCCGCGTATCAGCGGAATATGACGGGCTACCCCACCGCCATGCAGCCCATCGCCGCGCACCTGCGCTATGCCACTGATCGTACCGCCGGGCGCGATGACGAGCGTGCGGCCACGCTGTGTAGCCACTTGGCCTACCACTTAGAGAAGGTGGGGGACTACGCGGCGGCCCGCCCGCTGTGTGAACGGGCGCTCGCCATCACAGAACAGGCGCTCGGCCCCCGCCATCCCGACACCGCCACCAGCCTGAACAACCTGGCCGCGCTGTTGCGTGCGGTGGGCGACTACGCGGCGGCCCGCCCGCTGTATGAACGGGCGCTCGCCATCCGCGAACAGGCGCTCGGCCCCCGCCATCCCGACACCGCATCCAGCCTGAACAACCTGGCCGAGCTGTTGCGTGCGGTGGGCGACTACGGGGCGGCCCGCCCGCTGTATGAACGGGCGCTCGCCATCACAGAACAGGCGCTCGGCCCGAGCCATCCCTCCACCGCCACCAGCCTGAACAACCTGGCCGGGCTGTTCTCTTCAGTGGGCGACGACGCGGCGGCCCGCCCGCTGTATGAACGGGCGCTCGCCATCACAGAACAGGCGCTCGGCCCCCGCCATCCCGACACCGCATCCAGCCTGAACAACCTGGCCGTGCTGTTGCGTGCGGTGGGCGACTACGCGGCGGCCCGCCCGCTGTTAGAACGGGCTATCGCCATCAACGAACAGGCGCTCGGCCCGAGCCATCCCTCCACCGCCCAAAGCCTGAACAACCTGGCCGAGCTGTTGCGTGCGGTGGGGGACTACGCGGCGGCCCGCCCGCTGTTAGAACGGGCTATCGCCATCCGCGAACAGGCGCTCGGCCCCCGCCATCCCGACACCGCCCAAAGCCTGAACAACCTGGCCGAGCTGTTGCGTGCGGTGGGGGACTACGCGGCGGCCCGCCCGCTGTATGAACGGGCGCTCGCCATCCACGAACAGTCGCTCGGCCCGATCCATCCCTCCACCGCCCAAAGCCTGAACAACCTGGCCGCGCTGTTCGAATCGGTGGGCGACGACGCGGCGGCCCGCCCGCTGTATGAACGGGCGCTCGCCATCCACGAACAGTCGCTCGGCCCCCGTCATCCCTCCACCGCCTCCAGCCTGAACAACCTAGCCGCGCTGTTGCAAGCGGTGGGGGACTATGCGGCGGCCCGCCCACTCTTGGAACGAGCGCTCGCCATTTACGAACAGACGCTCGGCCCCAGCCATCCCAACACTGCATCCAGCCTGAACAACCTGGCCGAGCTGTTTCGTGCGGTGGGCGACGACGCGGCGGCCCGCCCGCTGTATGAACGGGCGCTCGCCATTTATGAACAGGCGCTCGGCCCGAGCCATCCCGACACCGCCACCAGCCTGAACAACCTGGCAGTCAACTGCTACTATCAGGGCGAGCTTGCGATGGCAGCCGATCTGATGCGGCGGGCGCTTGCTATTCGGGTACAGCGGCTTGGCACCGATCATCCTGACACGCAGGGATCGCGGCAGAGCCTTACAGCCATCGAGCAACGGCTGGCGGGAACCGAAACGCCACCCTCTGCTGAGACCCAGATTGCGCAGATCACCCAGCAGGCCGAGGATGCAGTCGCCGCCGCCCTCGCTGACGGTGATGATGCACAGCGTGCCACGCTTATGGAGCAGCTTGACCATGTGGCGCAGCAGGCCGAGGACGGGGAAACCGACGGCTCACCCTGGTTGGTGCTTGCGGCCCACCTACGCACGCTCATGGCCCGCTTGGATGCCGACGAACCCCCAGAATACGTTGTGTTGCGTCAGCGTGCCGAAGCCGCCGTCGCCCGTGCCTTGGCCGAGGGTAGCGCCGAAGACCGCGCCGCCCTCGCCGAAAAGCTCACCGTCACCGCAGACGCCTACGCCGGTGGGCAGCCACCCGGCTCCCCCGCCGCGAGCCTCGCAGACGACCTACGCACCCTTGCCACACGGCTACGCTCGGCGGAGTGAGGTTGCCATGTCTGTCCCCCATCTGGAACTCATCATTGCCCAGGATACTGCCGGTGCGACCACCGCCGCGCTGCGGGTCGAGATACCCCCTCGCCGCGCCGATC
>CAIXLU010000190.1 GCA_903920315.1 uncultured Oscillochloris sp. | reverse complement strand
TTTCTGTGCGCTTCTGTGCCTTTCTGTGGCCATGTCGTCCTAGAGCGATGCTACGACTTCGACCCCATTCTGGGCCATGGTGTGCAGGAACAGGGCGTGGTGCAAGTCGCCGTCGTGGGCCATGATGCCGAGGCGCTGGGCGAGATCTACGGGGGTGTCGAAGGTATCCACCGCAGCAGCAGGGACGATTACCCGTCGCGAGAGATTCAGGGCATTCGCCTCCAGGCGCAGGTGCATTGCTGCGCTGAACACGCACAAATCGGTGCAGTCGCCGATGATAATGAAGGTATCAATCTGCGGGCGTTCGGCCAGCCAGTCGCCAAGGCGCGTACCAAGATGCGAGCTGAGGGAGTTCTTCTCAATGGTCGTGATCTCGTCGGCGAAGGGTAGCTCGGCCAATTCAGATACCGCCTGGCTCTCGGGCGTACCCGCAATGCAATGTGGTGGGTAGAAGCCAAACTCCGGCGTCTGCGGATCGTGCGTGTCCTGCGTGAGAACAAAGCTGCGCACGCCCAGGGCATAGGCACGGGTGAAGATCGCGACGACGGTTGGGATCAAAGCTGCCACCCGTGGCCCTGCCAGTGGCCCCGCCTTACAAAACCCGTTGATCATATCAATCGAGAAGACCGCCACCCGCTCCGGCGTGTCACCGATGATCGTCGCCAGATCAGGAGCGGAGAGGTTCGCGTACCAGCTATCGAGGTAGCTCAGGAAGGGGCCGGCAGTTGTGCTGAGCGTGATGCTGCGGGTCATGGGTGCCTCCGTTACTAATTATTGTTAGTATGACACTAATTATAACAAGCTGAACGAACTCTGTCAAGACCCATCCGCAGCGGGTAAAGTATGATATGCTGCTCACAGATCATGTCTACCTTCCATCTATAGCTGTCTGATTGCGAAGTAAGGAGATCAAATCAATGGTTCGCGAGCGTTACACTCGTCAGATCGGCAGCCTGCGTGATGATCTGCTTCGAATGGGTAGTATGGTCGAGCAGGCTCTTTTGCGGGCGATCAACAGCCTTAACACCTGGGACTCGGTGGCGGCAAAGCAGATTATTAATGATGATGTTCAAATTGATCTCGCCTGGCGTGCCCTTGAGGATCGCACCATCCACCTGCTGGCAACCCAACAGCCAATTGTCGCTAGCGACCTGCGGCTGATCACGGCGGTGACGGCCATTGCCGGGGAGCTTGAGCGGATCGGCGATTACGCTAACATTATCGCTCGACGTGTGCGTCGGGCCACCCGTCGCCCCTCGCTTGTCACTCCTCCCCCGGCAATTAAGGAGATGGCCAGCCTCACAATTCAGATGGTCAACACGAGCCTGGAGGCATTTTTGCGCCAGGATGTGGCGATTGCCCATAGCCTGACACAGAGCGATGAGCGGGTGGATGATCTGGAGGATCAGCTACGCGCCGAGATTATCGCGATGGCAAAGGCCGACCCGGAGAAGGTTGAGGCGGCCATTGATATGATTGACGTGATCCACGCCCTCGAACGGGCTGCTGATCGCTCCACCAACATTGGCGAGCGGGTGATCTTCCTGGCGACCAGTACTGTTGAGAGTCTGAATTAGCGCATTAGACAAGGTTTCAGGTGCGAGGTTTCAGGTGTCAGGTCGATCACATCAAGATGCCACATTCTGGCCAGAACTGTAAAGTGTCTGCGAGCCATGTCTTGGTCTCCACATAGCCCAACAGCCCAACAGCCCCACAAAAGGGGCTGTTGGGCTGTTGGGCTATACCGCAGACAGGTGCGCGTTGGCGGGCTGGAAGCCCGTGCTACGACCTGAAACCTAACACCTGACACCCGTCCGTACCTAGTCAATCCGCGCATACCCTGGCAAGGTCAGGAACTCCACAAACACATCGCTGGTGGTGATTTCATCGAAGAGTTCAGCCGCCTCCGCATACTTGCCTTCGGTGTAGCTGGTGCCAAGAATCTGCTTCACCTTCTCCAATTCCTCGGGCAGCATGGTGCGGAACATCTCCACCGTCACCTTGCGACCATCGGCGAGTACGCCTTTGGGGCTGCGGATCCACTGCCAGATCTGCGCACGCGAGATCTCAGCCGTTGCCGCATCTTCCATCAAGTTGAAAACCGGCACGCAGCCGTTACCGGCGAGCCAGGAGCCAAGGTACTGGATGCCGATGTTGATGTTCAGACGCAGGCCCGCCTCGGTAATCGGCCCCTCAGGCCCGAAGGTGATCAGGTCGGCGGCGCTCACCTGCACGTCTTCGCGGGCGCGGTCAATCTGATTCGGCGTCGGCATGTGCTTATCGAACGCCTCTAGCGCAATCGGCACTAGGCCGGGGTGCGCCACCCATGTGCCGTCGTGACCATCGCTGGCCTCGCGCTCCTTGTCGGCACGCACTTTGGCCAGGGCCGCCTCGTTGGCTACTGCATCGCCCTTGATCGGAATCTGCGCTGCCATACCGCCCATCGCGTGAGCCTTACGGCGGTGACACGTCTTGATCGCCAGCAGCGAGTACGAACGCATAAAGTGCGTCGTCATCGTCACCAGCGCCCGGTCGGCCAAGACGAAATCGGCATTGTGGCGGAACTTTTTGATGCAGGAGAAGATGTAATCCCAGCGCCCACAGTTCAGTCCGGCTGAGTGGTCGCGCAGTTCGTAGAGGATCTCGTCCATCTCAAAGGCAGCCAGGATGGTCTCAATCAGCACGGTGGCCTTGATTGTCCCCAGCGGCAGACCCAAGGACTCCTCGGCGGCCACGAAGATCTCATTCCAAAGCCGAGCTTCCAGGTGACTCTCCAGCTTCGGCAGATAGAAGTAGGGGCCACCCTGAATGCTGAGCGCCTGCCGCGCATTATGGAACAGATACAGGGCGAAGTC
>CAIXLU010000189.1 GCA_903920315.1 uncultured Oscillochloris sp. | reverse complement strand
TCACCCCCAGAATGAGGAAATTCAGGATATGCAGCCAGCTATTGGTGCCACTCATCCCTTTGACGTAGAAAGTGTTGGGGAACAATTGACCGTAGTAGCTCCAGCGCCATGCGAAATAGGCCGCCCCCGGCACCACAAACCCGTCCCAACGCAGCAATGACCAGCGATCCCCACGCCACCAACTGGCTACCACCAGCGCCAGCACCAGCAACACCCCCTCGGGCCGTGTCAGCGCACACACTAGGCAGACGAGCGGCAACCACGGCGATCTACGCAGCCATGCCCGCACACTCGCCAGAATCAGCGCCGTGTAGAGCATCGTTTCCAGACCGCTCATAGCGTGGATGGGCCACCAGCCCGCTCCAATGAGCAATCCCCGTGCAAACAGGCGCTGGGGAAGTTCTGCGCCAACATCCACCAGGATATGATCAACCAGCACGAGCATAACCAGCGTGCTGATCAGAGTCACGAGGTTCAGCACCATCAGCGCTGGCAGATGTGCCCAGATCGCGCCCGCTGCCAGCAGAGTCCACACGATCCCGGTGTAGCCCTCAATCGGAGCCTCACCTGGATTCCATGTGAGCTGGCCATAGTCCACTAGGTTGCGGGCGTAGCGCAGCGAGATAAACGCATCGTCTACCGTCCACTGCGGATAGCAGAGCAGGAGGGCGGCAAACAGATACGCCATTGTGGACAGCCAAAAGGTGTGGCGCGTCGTAATGCGACGTAATGAAGTGATCATATGCATATAGCAAAAAAGGCGACCTCATCTGAGGCCGCCTTATCGGGGCGGAGTGACCGTGCGATTAGCGCCTTCGGAAGACGAACTTGAACATACCACCAATGAGGGCCATGACCGTGCCAGACCACATGGCGAAGTGGATGAGGGTTACTTGCGATGCGCTGGCCGGGACAAACGTGGTGACAATCCACGTCCAGATTGCGCCTAATCCGGTAAGCAGTTCGGTGATAATGGCGGACATGATGCTTACTCCTTCGGGAAGTTGTGTTTGATACTGGTGATAAGCACGAAGAGGATGAGCAGAGCGAACAGACGAAACAGAATCGGATTCGCCACCAGACTGATGAGCTGAAGCATGTCACTCATCATCGCCGGGGGCGGGGGTTGCGCTGGGCGCGAAACAGCATCTCGATCAGGATGTCGAGTGCGATCATCCCGATCACCCCACTGATAAAGATGTCAACGGCGCTGATCACCTCCTTGTCCTCCACATTTGTACGGCCTGCATCACCACCAGTGCGGCTAACAGTGTCCAGATCACCACGTCCCCCACGCTCACTTGATATTCCACCATGGCCACATTGCCGCTGGCGAGATGCACAAGCACGACGCTATGGCTGGTGGTGAGAGTCGTCGTCGCCGTGATGATATCGGTCATAAGACGAAACTAGCACAGATCGCGCCGAAGATGAAGTCTAAAAAGTAGCTATATAGCTATTTTTTAGCTATATATGTCATGTATGGTTCTCTCTGAGTAATAAGATTGTGGTACGATACGAAAAGAGTCTACTCAGGAGGTTTTTCATGACGTATTACCCCTTCTTATCAGATCGGCAGAGACGACTTAAAGGTGCATCGGGGTATATCTTACAGATCTTGCGTGAACACGCCGTTGATGGCGTCTGCACGCTCAGTATTGATGCTCTTTCGTCTCTCAGTGGGTATTGTCCGGCGTCTGTCAAAATCGCAACGCGAAAGCTCATTGAGGCAGAGATCATTCGCGTGAAAAGACAACCTCCTGACCGCCGTAACTCCTACGAGGTGTCCCATGTTTCGCAAACATCCGCTTGAGGAACAGGCGATTGAGATTGCCGAACAGATGCGGGCGAAGCTCACGCGCCTGGGAATGCGTCATCGCACAAAAGGCCGCGACTATGATGAGCTCTATCAGGTCGAGTGGAAGAAGGTCGAGGCGTCCCCCCATTTCGTCCGCCTACGCATCAACATTGATCTGCTTCCCGATGGCATCACGACGGCGAAACTACGCCATGAAGACATCCTGACTGATTTGGGACACACCATCGGCTACCCCGTCACCTTTGAAGATCGCGAGAAGAAGGCGGGCTGCTGGTTTGTGGTGCATTTGACAGAGTCGAATGGCATCCCGCGCCGAGTTGCCTTTAGCGATTTTGTCGCGTCCTATCCCGCACACGCGGCCCCCATGACGATCCCTATTGGCATTGGACTAACTGGGCCGGTCTGGCGCGATCTGCGGGAAATGCCGCATCTCTTGGTGGCGGGTGCCACCGGCAAGGGCAAGTCGGTCATGGTGCACGGCATCCTGGCCACGCTCTTGCATCTGCCCCCCGCACGCCTGCGAGTCGTCCTGGCGGATCTCAAAGGCGGCATGACGCTCGGCAAGTACAAGCGTATCCCGCACCTCGCCCGCGAACACTATGTGAACAAGGCGCCTGACTTGCCACTGGTGCTGCTGGCGGTTCAGGCCGAAATGCAGCGGCGGGCCGAGGCCATGGAAAATGTGGCCGAGGATATTGACGAGTGGAATCGCACCCGCCCCCAGAAGTGGCCCTATCTCCTGGTGGTGATTGAGGAATTAGCCAACGCCATGCTCTCTAAGGAGCGGGTCAAGCTACCCAACAATCCCAAAGAGCGCGTAGCCGATGCCACCGAGCGGCTGCTGGCCGACCTCGCCGCACGCGCCCGTGCCACCGGCATTCACATCATCGCCACAACCCAGAGTCCGCGCAGCGATGTGATTAGCGGCATCATCAAGGCAAACTTTCCCGTGAGGATTGCGTTCGGCACCGCCAGCGATATGGATAGCCGGGTGATTATTGATGACAGCCGCGCCCAGGGGCTGGCACCAGGCCGGATGGCGTTTCTCGATTGTGCCGACATCTACGAGCTGCAAGCACCGCTGTTGAATGAAGAGGATCGGGCGCATATTCTCAAAAAGACGATGGGCGGGGAACACTGGCTACTGAGTAAGTCCCCCGAACACTGCCTGTCAGAAGACATCTCCCTTGTGCTGACGGTGGCCGCTCGCGACTTCCGGGGCGTGCTGGATATCGAGTTGCTCTACCGCGCTCCTGATATGAAGCAGGCGCACATGACGCCTGACCGCATCAAGGAATGTCTCGCGGTATTGGTTACGGATGGGGTGGTCGCCAAGATCTTCCTGAGCCGGAATTACCGCATCATCATGGAGGCGTCGATCTGGCAGGAAAAGTA
>CAIXLU010000188.1 GCA_903920315.1 uncultured Oscillochloris sp. | reverse complement strand
GGTGGTGAGGCGCAGCCGCAGCCGCAGCGGGAGGTCGGCACCGTCCGCGACCCGCCGTGCGTCACGCCACGCATCACGGAGTCTCAGGTCAGCGAAGACCTGAGCGGTAAGGGTGCGCCCGTAGGCAACCGGGTCGAGCGCACGGGCCAACAGCGCCCTGGGGTCAAGCGCAACGGGGACATCCGTGGCGAGTACCGCACCGGCCTGACTACCGGGGTCGGCAAGGCGGGCATCGGCGACGGAAGAATCGCCCGACGGGCGGATGGTGAGTTCGAGATCGACGGCAGCACGCTGGCTCATCGCATGTCCCTCGTATGATGACTACCCGCCCGACGGACGCACCCGCGTGCGCCTAGACCGTCACCCGGCTCTGGTACACCAAATCGCGCAGCGCGTCATCGCTCAGGGTGTCGAAGAACGGCGACAGGAAGAGCATCTCCTTCAGGCGCGGGTCGCTTGTGCCTACCGCATCGCGTAACTCCTGACCGATGGCCCCGGCACCGGGCATCCCGCGCACGATCTGCTCGACCTGCCGCAGCACCAGCGGGTCGCGGGCGATGCGCTCGTAGAGGTCGGCAAAGCTGGTCTGGATGACGGTGAGCTTGGCGATGAGGCCCGCCGCCGTCTGCCGCCCGTGGGCGCGGTCGAGGCTCATATGCAGACGGAAGATGTTGAAGCTGCGCTTGACCTTGCGCGGGTTGCGCTGTAGCCCGGCGGTCATCAGCGCGGCAACTAGCGCCACGTCCCCTTCGGTGTCGAGGACGCTGGGCAGGCGCGAGCAGAGGAAGGCGCTCATGGTGTTTGGGGCCAGGGGCGGCAGGGCGAAGGGAATCTGGACGATCTTCTCCAGGTAGTCGCGCTCGGCCACCGGGAAGACACCCGCCGCATCGCCTGCCAGGGCGAACTCCTTGTAGCGCACGCGGATGCCGCGCTCGATGATCTCGCGATCCACGCCCAGCACAAACACGCAGCCCTGAATGTCGAGGAAGACCTTAATTGCCTCCAGCACGCCGATGGCCTGCTCCGGTAGGCAGCGGTCAAGGTCGTCAATGAAGACGACCAGCCGCCGGTTCAGGTCGGTGACGAGTTCCTTGACCAGATCGGTCAGCCCGTGGTGGAACTGCTCCAGCGACTGCACCTGTTCGCGGGAGATGCGGGTGCGCTCGCGCTGGAAGAGGTCGAAGATCTGCGCGGCGTAGTCTTCCTCACCGGCCTTTTCGCCCGCCTTCTCCACCGCCTTGGCGATCCCGCCCAGCACGGGGATGTAGCTAAACCCGGCGCGGATGACCGTGCCGACGGCCAGCTTCCCGGCCTTGTCCCACTGGAACTCTATCGCCCCCGGCTCCTCACGATCCACGCTGCGATAGAGGCTGTCCACCAGAACATCCAGCCGTCGGCCAATGCTCGTGCGCGTCTGCGCCCGCCCATGATCATCGAGGGCGGTCTGCGGCATGCTCGGATCACGCTGGTTCTGGTGCGTAATGTAGGCGTCGAGCCAGCCCGTGTCGTACTGGACGAGGGTACGCAGCGCCTCAACCACACACAGCAGCAACGCCCGCCAGAGGGTCTCCTGCTGCGCGTAGCGCCAAGCGTCGAACCAGATCGCCGTGCAGCGGGAGTCATCAAGTTGGGCCAGAATCATCCGCATCAGGCTGGTCTTACCGCTGCCCCACGGCCCGTAGACGCCGACGGTGAGCGGGGTATCGGCCAGTTCCGCGCTGAGGACAATGCGGGTCAGGGCCGCCGCCGAGGGCGCGAAGCCGAGTTCGTCCTGGGTGGCGGGCAGGTCGCCGTAACCGGGTTGGGTGGTGGTCATGATGGCTCCTTATGGTTTTTCGTTGGGGCGCGTCCGGGGTAGGGGCGGCTCGCGAGCCGCCCCTACCCCGCGAGGGCGCGTCGCGACGCGCCCCTACCCCACAAAAAAATCGCGATTCCGAACACAGAAGTCCGAACACAGAAGACAGGATTCAGGACACAGAACCGGGCAGAGGAGAACGACTGGCGACCCGCAACCCCCTATCGTAGGTGCGGTTGCGCGCGTGGTAGTCGTTGTAGCGGTACGCCCCGCGCACGAGTTTTTGCTCGTAGTAATACGATCCTCCCCGCCACACTCTATAGCTATCACCGTCCTCCAAATAGGCGCTCTGCCACTCATCTTCCACCTGATACGGGTAGGGCTTTTGCCACTTGGTTGCACACCACTCCCACACATTGCCTGCCATATCGAGTACCCCATAGGGGCTGGCCCCGTTGGGATACTGGCTCACGGGCGTCGTTTTTCCAACGCCAGCTTCTTCGCTGTTACAACGACCCACCTCCCAGGTATTGCCCCAGGGCCAGATCCGCCCATCGGTGCCACGCGCCGCCTTCTCCCACTCGGCCTCGCTGGGCAGGCAAAATGTGTGGCTGGTCTGAGCCGTCAGCCAGCGGCAGTAGGCTACCGCCTCGAACCAACTGACACCCACCAGTGGGTAATCGTCGCCATTCCACTGCGCATCATTCCAATATTCCGGCATGGCGATCTTCTCTTCCTGACACCACTCCCAGCCAACCTTTGTCCAGTAGTGTTGATTGCGGTAGCCGTCACCTTCGACGAAGGGCCGGAACTGGGCATTGGTCACGGGTGTCTTGGCGATCCAGTAATCAGGCAGGGTCAGGGTGTGCTGGGGCTTCTCGTCACTGTCGGCCTGCGTATCGGCGTTACTGCTGCCCATCAGGAAAGGGCCATCGGGGATGTGGATGAGGGTGGGGAGGTAGGGTAGGGGCGCGTCGCGACGCGCCCCTACCGCCGGACGCGGCGCGGCCTCGATGACCGCCGGACGTGGTGCGGTCTCGATTATCGCCGGACGCGGCGCGGCCTCGATGACCGCCGGACGCGGTGCGGTCTCGATGACCGCCGGACGCGGGGCGGTCTCGGTTTCGGGCGCGGGTAGGGGCGGCTCGCGAGCCGCCCCTACCGCCGGACGAAAGGGCGGCTCGCG
>CAIXLU010000187.1 GCA_903920315.1 uncultured Oscillochloris sp. | reverse complement strand
GATCTGGTCGCGCTGGCGGGCCAGACGTTCGCGGGATGCGCCGAGTTGCTGCCCCAGGGCGTCGCGGCGCTGGGTGTGGCCGGTTAACTCCTCGCGGGCGGCGTAGAACACCTCCAGAGCCGCGCTGATGCTGGCCTGCGTGGTCACGGTGACATCGGGCAGGTATCCCAAGGTGTAGGCCGCATAGGCAGTCGGGCCGCTCGGGCCGAGGGTGAGGCAGGGCTGCCAGGGTGCCGAGAACAGATCGCGCAGACGGGCCGCCAGACTGTACCAGGGCAGCGGCTCATCCAGACGGGCGCTGGAACGACCCAGGGCGCGGAAGATCGCCTCGCGAGCCACCTGCGGCGAGATACCCCGGTAGCTGGAGACCAGCGCCTTGCCCAGATCGCCCGCAAACAGCTCGGTCATCGCCGCCAGTTCCTCGCCCGTCACGTGGGTTGGGTCGCGCTTCTCCTGGGCCGGCGGCAGTTCGTAAACTTGACGCGGCATAATCACCCGGTGGCTCATACGCGGCGTTACCCGCTTGACGCTCTCCAGCACCAGATTATCGTCGTCCACCAGGATAATATTGCTGCGCCGGTCCATCGGCTCGATGATCAGATCGCAGTGGATGTCATTGGAGGATGGGGGATGGGAGTTGGGGGTTGGATCGTCTTCTATGTCCTCATCATCCTCGAAGACTTCCAGATCCTCATCTGTCCCCTGCTCCCGGCTCCCGGCTCCCCGGTTGCGCGTCTCTGCCCGTTTGGCTATACTAAGCAGAAGGATTCGCTCCAGGGCTGGCTGTTCCACGGCGATGATTCGACCGCCGAGGAGGTATTTGCGCATCAGCAGGAGCATCGGCGTCTCCTGCTCAATGCCTCTGGTGAGCCGGGCGTGTACCAGATGAACACGGGCGAACTGGGGGTGGGCCGAGGCGAGTAGTTGGTGGCGCTGTCCACGATTGTAGATCTCTAGGCCAACGCTGAGCGGCCCCGTCTGGAGGACCCGCTGAATACGCCCGCCGAGGATCGTCTCGCGCAGTTCATCGGCTACCGCCGCGATGGTCAGTGCGTCGAAATACATAGTGATGGATGTGAGGATGAAGGTTGAGGGATGAAGGTTGAAGGTTGAGGGATGAAGGTTGAACCTTCATCCTTCATCCTTCGTCCTTCATTCTTCGTCCTTCATCCTTGTAAGGATACTATGACCAGGTCGCTTAATCCGCTGCTGGAAGGAAAGCCCGCCGCGCCGCTGCTCGTCGTTATTTCCGGCCCTTCGGGTGTGGGCAAAGACTCGGTGCTGATGCGTATGCGCGAGCTGGGATTCCCGTTCCACTTCGTTGTCACCGCCAACAGCCGACCGAAGCGCCCCGGCGAGATTGATGGGTTTGACTACCACTTTGTCAGCAGCGAGCGTTTCGAGGCGATGATCCGCGACGACGAGCTGCTGGAGTGGGCCGATGTCTACGGACAGTATAAGGGCATCCCGAAGTTTGAGGTGCGTCAGGCGATTGCCAGTGGCCGGGACGTGATCCTGCGAATTAACGTGGATGGTGCGGCGACGGTCAAGCGGATCGCGCCCGAGGCGGTCTTTATCTTCTTGGCCCCGGCCTCGCTCGATGAACTGCGCCTGCGTTTAACGATGCGCCGCACCGAAAGCTCCGACGAGATTGAGTCCCGTCTGGCCGTGGCAGCCCACGAGCTTGAGCAGGCTCGCCACTTTGACTACGTCGTGATCAACGAGGAGTCGCGGCTCGACGCGGCAGCCGGACAGATTCGCGCAATCATCACCGCCGAGAAGCTGCGGGTCTTCCCGCGCCAGGTACAACTGTAAGACAAGGTTTCAGGTTTACCGTACGTAGTGCAGGCTTCCAGCCTGCCGACGCGCATCTGGCGGGCTGGAAGCCCGCGCTAGTAGTGCAGGCTTCCAGCCTGCCGACGCGCATCTGGCGGGCTGGAAGCCCGCACTACGAACACCGCTAACCAGCACAGAGGTGCCATATGTCCATACAAGAGCGATTAGCCGCCGACTTGAAGGATGCCATGCGTGGCGGCGATAAGGCCCGCGTTGATGTGATCCGCACTACGCGGGCCGCGATGCAGTCGGCCCAGCTTGAGCTGGCAAAACAGCACTACGACGCAGCCGCCCGTACGATTGAGGCGGAGCATGCCGACGCCCCCGAAGCTCGCGATGCGGCCCTGGCCGCGATCTCGGCTGATCCGCACGTCGCCCTTGATGAACCCTCTGCCGAGGCGGTGATCGCGAAGGAGATCAAGCGCCGCCGTGACGCTGCCGAGATCTACCGCAAGGCCAGCCGCGAGGATCTGGCCAGTGCGGAGGATGCCGAGGCTGCCATTCTGGAGGGTTACCTGCCCGCGCAACTCAGCCTCGATGAGCTACGTCCCGCTGTGGCTGCTCTGATTGCCGAGCTTGGGCTGAGCGGTACCGCCAGCATGGGCAAGCTCATGCCCGTCCTGATGGAACGATTTAAGGGTCGCGCTGAGGGTCGTCTGCTCAGTCAGGTAGCACGCGAGTTGCTCGCAGGCGGCTAACATGAATATACCGCTGCGCCGATGGTTCGCCAATCTGCCGTCGGCGCGTTCCATACGCCCGATCATCGCTCTCTCCCGTCGCACGCCACTCATACTCAGCCTGGAGTGGCTGCTGCTGCTGGTTGGGATCTGGGCGTCGCTTACCCTGAGTCTGCCCGGCGAGTATGGCCGACTTGAGGTTGGTCAGCCCAGCCCGCAGAGTATCGTCGCGCCCCACGGTTCGGTCTATATCAGCAATGTGCTGACCGCCGAGCGCCAGGCTCAGGCGGAGACGAGCCCGGAGAACCTGGTCTATCTCTACGACCCGCAGACTCCGATTATTCAACGCAACGCCCTCAGCACTCTGTTTGATACGATCAGCAGTGTGCGCAGCGATCCCTCCCTCAGTCGGGCGAACCGGCTCGTTAAGCTGGTCGCTCTGCCCAACGCCTCGGTAGCCCTCTCGTCCGAACGCGCTGACGTGATCCTGTCCCTCGACGATGTGAGCTGGACGATGCTGCGCCAGGAGACGACGAATCTCTATAACCGCGCGCTCAATCGCTACGATTATGCGATTGATGAACAGGCTTTGGTTGATCTGCGCGAGCGTTGGCTCACCTACTGGCTTGCCACGACCAATCTCACCGCCCCGCAATGCGATCTCGCGCTCTACCTCACCCAATCGTTTTTGCTGGTGAATCGCACCCTCGATGAGCATGCCACCGCCGCCCGTCGCCAGAGCGCCCGCGACAAAGTTCTCCCGCAGCAGGTGCGGGTCCTCACCGGCGAGAGCATCGTCCGCGTTGGTGAGATTGTTCGCCCTGAAACGATTGAAAAACTCCAGCAAACCGGGGCGATGCCGCTGACTCTGAGTTGGCTTGGCATTGTCGGGCGCGGCATGATCGCCATCTTGCTCTCCAGTGGCTTTATTGGCTACAACCTGATCTTTCAGAGTGATCTGGTTCGCCAGCCACGCTCGCTGCTGGTGATCGTCTGTCTGCTGGACTCGGCGCTGCTCACTACTCGCCTCATCCTGCCCCTGATCGGCGAAAACGCCTTCCTCTGGCCCCTGGCCAGCCTGGCGATTATCTTCGCCGTGGTCTTTAATGGTCGCCTCGGTCTCGCCATATCCGTCCTGCTCTGCCTCACCATCGGCATCATGCTGAATAACGGCATGTCCCTGGCCTTCACCCTGCTCTCCAGTTGCATCGTAGCGATCTTCGCCGTGCGCAATGCCGAGCATATGATCACCTTTGTGATCGCCGGAGTCTTTGTCGGCCTGATCGTTACGATCTCCCATGTGGCCTTTTGGATGCTGGAACAGCCAACGGTGCAATCCACCGACCTGAGCAGCCTCGCTCTCTCCACCATGCTCTTCGCCGGGATGAACGGGGCGCTCTCCACCATCCTCTCGCTGGGCGTCTTCAACATGGTGAGCCGGGCGGCAGGGCAAGTGACACCGCTCCAACTGATGGAACTGGCCCATCCCTCGCGGCCTCTGCTGCGCAAACTGATCCGCGAGGCTCCTGGCACCTACTACCACAGCGTCGCGGTGGGCAACCTCGCCGAGGCCGCCGCTGAGGCTGTGGGAGCCGATGCCCTGTTGCTACGCGTGGCCGCTTACTACCACGATATTGGCAAGACCGTCCGGCCCTACTTCTTCACTGACAACCAGATGGGCCGCGAGAATGTTCATAACGACCTCGATCCGCAAACTAGCGCTCAGATTATTGTCGATCACGTCCGCGAGGGCGTGAAAATGGCTCAGGCCGCTGGGTTGCCTCAGCAGATCACCGATTTTATCGCCACACACCACGGCACCGGACTCATCCGCCACTTCTACCAGCAGGCGCTCCAGCTTCAAGACAGCGTGGACGAGCGTGATTTCCGCTACCCCGGCCCTCGCCCCCACACTCGCGAGCAGGGCATCCTTATGCTCGCTGACTCGGTGGAGGCCACGGTGCGCTCGAAGGCTCAGAACGGCAAGTTGCTTGCCGTCGGTGCTCACGGCGATTCGTCTGCCAATGGCAATGGCGCCCAGACTCTCGATGATCTCGTGCAGTCAATCATTGGTGCCCGCGTGCGCGAAGGTGAACTCGATGATTCGCCCCTGACGATGCGCGAGCTGTCGCTGATTAAGCACGCATTTGTGATCAGCCTGCAAAGCATTTATCACCCACGGGTAGACTACGCACCACAGGTGGTGCGGCAGAACTAGATTGAACCTTGCATGCTATAAGTAGAACCTATTGTGACCCGTCGCCCTCCCCCTCCCCATTTTATTCGCCGCCCGCCTCGCCGCCGTCGGCAGGTTGTGCCGTTTCGCCGCCGTTTCCCACGGCTTGCCTTTCTGTTGCGCCTTATTCTGGCCTTTATCAAGCTGAGTCTGCTGCTCACGCTGAGCCTCGTGGCGGGCGGAATGTGGCTCTACTACCGCTACAGTAGCGATCTGCCTGACCCCCAGCAAATAAGTCAGCACCGTAGCTTTGAAACCACCCGGATCTATGCCCGCGATGGCACCACCCTGCTCTACGAACTGGTCGGCCCCGACGCTGGTCGGCGCACGCCGGTGCCTTTTGAGCGCATCCCGCAGACGCTCAAGGACGCTACCTTGGCCGTGGAGGATGCGGGGTTCTACGAGAATCCCGGCGTGGATCTGCGCGGGATCATCCGCGCCGCGCTGCAAAATTACCAGAGCGGCCAGATTGTCAGCGGGGCCAGCACGATCACCCAACAACTGGTACGCAGCATCCTGCTCTCGCCCACCGAGCGCGACGAACGCAGCTACGAGCGCAAGGTACGCGAGATCATCCTGGCCTATCGGGTGAGCCGCGAGTACAGCAAAGATCAGATTCTTGGTATTTATCTCAACGAAGTTTACTATGGTGCACAGGCATACGGGGTTGAGGCCGCTGCTCAGGCGTATTTCAGCAAGCACGTCTGGGAGCTGAGTCCCGCCGAGTCTACGCTGATCGCCGGGTTGCCGCAGTCGCCCACCACCTTCAACCCCTTTGATGATCTGCCCGCCGCGAAGGCCCGCCAGCGGGTTACCATCAATTTAATGGCAAAGTTTGGCTTTCTGACAGCTTCGCAGGCCGAGCAGATCTACACGGCCGCTGTAACCCTGGTGCCGCCCCGCACCGATCTGGTGGCCCCGCACTTCGCCTTTTATGTGCGCGATCTGCTGGAACGGCGCTATGGCCCCGACCTGCTCTACCGCGCCGGATTGCGCGTGATCACCAGCATTGATCTGGGTTGGCAGGCCGAGGCTCAGCGCGTGGCCCAGGAACACGTAAATGTAGGGACGGATGGCCATCCGCCCCTACGTGAGCGCAACGCATCCAATGCCGGTGTGATCATGCTCGCGCCCGACGGTCAGATTCTGGCGATGGTCGGTAGTGTGGACTACAACGCACCCGACGGTCAGGTGAATGTGACCCTGGCCCCACGTCAGCCCGGCTCGGCACTAAAACCCTTTGTCTACGCGGCGGCCCTCCAGCGCGGCTGGACGCCAGCCACCGTGATCTGGGATACGCCGAGCGAATGGAAAATGTCCGAGGGTGCGGCCTATACGCCACTGAACTACGATAATGCCTTCCACGGCCCGCTGCGCCTGCGCATGACCCTGGCGAACTCGCTGAACATCCCGGCGGTGAAGGCGCTAGAGCATGTGGGCGTGCCAAACTTTATTGAGAAGATGAGACGCCTGGGCGTCACCACCTTTGACGACCCGAGCCGCTACGGGCTGGCGATGGCCTTGGGCAGCAACGAAGTGCGATTGCTGGAATTGGCGGGAGCCTACAGCGCCCTGCGCAACGGTGGGCGCTACAGTGCGCCGGTGGCCATCCTGAAGGTGATGAATAGCCGGGGCGAGGTGCTAGAGCGCTGGACACCCGAACACGGCAGTCCGGTCTTCGGCCCGCTGAGTGAGCAGATTGCCTACCTGATCACCAGCATCCTGAGCGATAACGAGGCGCGCTGGTTTATGTTCGGGCGCAATAACGTGCTAGAACTGCCCGAGATCATCGCGGCAGCGAAGACGGGCACCAGCAACGATTGGCGCGATTCCTGGGCGATGGGCTACACCAACGATGTGACCATTGGCGTCTGGGTGGGGAATAACGATGGTACGCCCATGGCCGAGGTGGCTGGGTCAAACGGGGCTGGCCTGATCTGGCGCGACCTCATGATCGCCTTTAACCAGGGCCGTCCACCGCAACCCTTTGCCCGGCCAGCGGGAATCGAGGAAGCCTCCGTCTGCGCCGACACCGGCGGCAAAGCGGGCGAAGCGTGCCCGCACCCGATCAGCGAGCTGTTTGTGGCCGGTACCGCGCCCACCACCGTTGATGTGGTCTACCAAAAGGTGCGCGTCGGCGGGGACGGCAATTGTCTGGCCCAACCCTACACCCCGGCGAGCCAGGTACGCGAGGCGAGTTTCCCAGTCTACCCGGCAGAGTTCCGCGAGTGGGCCATGCGCAACGTCGCCCAGCCGCCCACGCAGCCCTGCCCGCCGCCACAGGTGCTGGTTCAGGCCGTGGCCATCCTCAACCCGCTGGGAGCCAGCGATGTGGTCAGCGGCACGCAAGTCTTTGTCAGCGGCACCGCTCGCGGCCCGTTCACGCTAGAATTCGGCCAAGGCGCGAACCCCGAAACGTGGCAGATCATCGGGCAGAACGTTGTATCGGTGGAAAACGGACTGCTGGGCGTCTGGCTGATTGCCGGACTGCCCCCCGGCGAGTACACCGTGCGTCTGCGCGTGATCACCGCTGACGGGATCAACGCCGCCGACCAGCGCAGTGTAAGGATTGACAAAACTACCGCCCCGTGAGTAGGGGCGGCTCGCTTTGTAGGGGCGGCTCGCGAGCCGCCCCTACGATATTCCTCACCGCAGAATAAGCGGCAGGAAGATCTGGTACGGGCTGCTACGCAGGCCGGTGATCTGCACCGGGCCAAACTCGCTGCTGCCGCCGCCGATGTCTTGCTCGATCAGCCAGTAGTGGTAGCTCGCCCCGGCCTCTGTGTTCTGATCAAGGAAGCTGTAGCTGGCTCCGCTCGCGCCGGTACCGCGAGATACGATAAATTGTGGTGTCACCAGCATTGCGTCGGAGCGGTTGCCGCTGGTGCTGCGGTAGATCTGGAATCCCAGACTGTTGAGCTCGCTGCCTGTCGTCCAGTTCAACCACACACCCTTGGTCTGTCGATCCGCGCTGAAACTCGTGAGCGTCACCGCTGTTGGTGGCTTCTTTGTGGCTGCCACATTGTTCACCGGGGTCGGGTCAGCGCCGTGGGTGCCGTCATCGCTGATTGATGCCGTGTTATCAATTTGGGTTAATCCTGTCGGGAACGGTTTGTCAACCCGGACAATAAACGTGACGCTTCCGGTCGCATTCCCCACCAGGGTGCCAAGAGACAGCCTGCAGGCCGTGCCTGCGGCTGCGTTATCGGGGCAACTCCAGCCAGATGTGCCGCCAGCGGCAACGAAGTGTGTCCCAACTGGCACAGTCTCGGCAATTACAACACCGCTCGCAGTGACTGCGCTATTGTTCAGGTAGGTCAGGGTGTAGGTAATAGGTTGCCCAGCCACAATCGTTGTGCTGCTGGCATCTTTTGTCAGGCGCAGATCTGGCCCGACAATCTGATCCGTGTCGCTGGCGCTCACCGGGGTCTTTGCGTTGCCGGCGCTATCCTTATAATTCAGCGTGACCGTGTTCACCACGGTGCTGATCGTCCCCGTGTTCACCGTCACCGTGGTCTGCACCTGCCCGCTGGCACCCGCCGCAACGGTGTGGCTCAGGGTGTACGTCACGACCCCGTTTGCCTGACTACAGCTCCCGTCGGCGACAGGAATTGCGCAGCTTACGTAGGTTGTGTTCGTTGGCAGCGTATCCTGCAACACCACATTCGCTGCAGGGCCAGCACTCGGCCCGCTAGCCGTGTTCGTATAGGTGATCGTGTAGGTCAGGCTGTCGCCGGTAGCGGTGAGGGTCTTGCCATCAGTCTTCGCCACCGTCATCACCGGGGATTGCACGGTATCCGTGTCGCTGGCGATCACCGGCGTCTTCGCATTGCCGGCGGTATCCTTATAGTTCAGCGTGACAGTATTCACGACCGAATCGCCACTGGCCACGCCCGCGTTCACCGTCACCGTGGTCTGCACCTGCCCGCTGGCACCCGGTATGACAGTATGGCTCAGGGTGTACGTCACGACCCCGTTTGCCTGAGTACAGCTCCCATCAGCTACAGGAATGCTACAGCTCACGTAGGTTGTGTTCGTTGGCAAGGTATCCTGCAACACCACATTCGCCGCTGGCCCAGCGCTCGGCCCGCTGGCTGTGTTTGTATAGGTGATTGTGTAGGTTAGGCTCTCATTGGGGGCGGTGAGCAACGTGCCATCGGTCTTCGTCACCGTCATCAGCGGGGATTGCACGATGTCCGTGTCGCTGGCGCTCACCGGGGTCTTCGCATTGCCGGCGGTGTCCTTATAGGTCAGCGTGACATTATTCACGACCGAATCGCCGATGGCCACGCCCGCATTCACCTTCACCATCATTGTCACCTGACCGCTGGCTCCCGGCGCAACGATTCCGGCTAGGTTGACTGTGATGATCCCGCCTACAAAAGTATAAGTACAGGTACCCGTGGCGGGCGCAACGAACGCGCAGCTATTCACATAGGACGTGTTCGACGGTAGCGTATCCTGCAACACCACATTCGTCGCAGGGCCAGCACTCGGCCCGCTGGCTGTGTTCGTGTAGGTGATTGTGTAGGTCAGGTTCTCGTTGGGAGCAGTGAGGGTCTTGCCATCAGTCTTCGTCACCGTCATCACCGGGATCAACTGCACCGTATCCGTATGGCTGGCATTCTGTTGGAGATACGCATTACCGAGACTGTCCTTGTAATCCAGGGTGACATTGTTGACGACCGTATTTCCGTTGGCCACGCCCGCTTTCACCTGCACCGTCACCTGCACGCTGCCGGTGGCACCGGGTGTGACGTGGTGCGCCAAGGTGTAGGTAACGATTCCTCCCGTCTCGTTACATGTGCCATCCGCAGCAGGGATACTACAGCTCACATAGGTTGTATTCGCCGGGATCGTATCCTTGATCACGACTTGGTTGGCGCTACCAGCAGTGGAACCACTAGAGGTGTTCGTGTAGGTGATCGTGTAGGTCACGTTATCGCCGGGGGCAACGAGTGTGAGTCCGTCATCCTTCGCCACCGTCATCGCGGGGATCGGCGGCTGGGTAAAATAGGCGGTGGAGGCGGTCTGTCCTTCCTGGATGTACTGGTTGTTACCTTGCGCACAGGTGACAATTTTCCACCAACCTGTCGCAGGGTTGGTGATCACATCGCCGCTGCCACGACTCACGGTTGCCACGCCATTCCATGTCGAAGAACCAGAATTGACACCGGGGCTTCCCCATGCCTGCCCCATCGGATCGTAAGTATCGGTGGGTGCATAGTAGCGTATACGACCAAGGAGGAAGTAACTGATATCCATGTCGAAGTTTTGGAAGGCAACCGATGGTTGTCCAGGCGCAACATACTCGTAGAGGGTGAGACAGTCAACAGCTGTAGAATCTACTACGGCACCCGCTACCATACCCGCGTTGTTCTGATAAGAGCCAGCCCGTGCACCGATCAAGATCTCGTCATCGGTGCCCACCACGCCATCAGGGTTATCGTAGTTTGTCGGCGGGATATTGTTCGGATTAGCATCATCATCCTTGCCAACCCGCACACGCCAGGCGTTCTCATCATTGCCCTTCGTCTCAGCTCGCAAAACGTAGGTGCCGCAGGCGACGGGGGCAGGCAGGGTGGCGAAGCGCCGCCACGCCTCGGCATTACCCGTAGGCAGTGGATCATAGGTGGTTGCGGCTGCGGTGGGAGCGGGCAGGTTGGGCAGGGTAATTATTGTCCCTGGGGCATACAGCTCAAAAGCAGTTTTATCGGCATCAACAATGTTTTTTGAAGCGTCGTTAGTAATATTAGCAACACGTATCTCATCACTGACAGAGTCCACCACCATCTCAGGGCTACGCAGATCGACATACACCGGAGCAGTGGCTGGCCAGCTACAAGGGACGGTGATCTCGTAGTAATGGTAGCCGACAACCGCACCATTGCCGTTGCTCGTATACCAGTCGCCCTGTCCAATCGGGCTTGTCGGGCCATTTGTCTGGAGGTACGTTGCGGCAGGATTGACGGAGGGAGGCGGAGCCTCAATCGCAGCAGCGCCACCCGGCGTGAGGGCGATCAGCAACACGACAAGCGTAAAAAAAGAGCAGACTCGGCCTAGAATTGGGGTGTACGCACGCATACGACATCGTCTCCATCTGACGAGAACTCGAAGCTGGCACCCAGGCCGAGGCCACCTGGTATGGATGCGTGCGATGATGGGATACCAACAGAACTAATACGGTTCTACAACAATATCATACTATT
>CAIXLU010000186.1 GCA_903920315.1 uncultured Oscillochloris sp. | reverse complement strand
GACGGGGCCGAAGGGGCCCTGGTGATGGATCGCACGGATCTGAATGACCGCGTGAGTCTCCTGTTTGTCGGGATCGCCACGCATCAGCGCGTGGTGCTCCTGGCCTGGGAATTCCTCGCCTACGGCAGCACCGATGCCGCGCTCCACATCCGCCTGCTCCAGCGCATTGCGCCGTTGCTGCCCGATCCGCTCCAGGTGCGGATCACCTTCTTTGGCGATGCGGAGTTTCGTGCCGTGGAACTACAACAGTTTTGTCGCACGCAACGCGGGCATGGGCATGTCGGCGTGAAAAGCGACACCTTGTTTCATGCGGGCGATGGGGTCTGGCAGCCGTTACGCACGATCCCGGTGCAGCCGGGTGAGCGCCACTATCTGGCGAACCTGACGATCACCGCGCAGCATGCCTTTGGGCCGGTGAACCTGATTATCGACGGGAATCCCAAAGAGGAGGCCCCTCGCTATTGGGTGTTGGATCAGGTGGCCGACCGCCATGCCTGGCGACGCGGACATAAGCGTTTTTGGATTGAACCGACCACCCGTGATCTCAAGCGTGCGGGATTTGGATTGGAACAAAGCGCGCTTGCGGATACCGCCCGCCTCAGCAGTATGCTCTTGGCCATGGCGGTGACCTTCCTCTGGATGCTCCATCTCGGCCAGTGGGTGATGACGAGTGGCCAGCGCACCATCGTGGAAGCCCCGCACAAACAGGACGATAGCCTGTTTCGGTTGGGACGCGATGGGGTGCGGCGTGCCCTGGCGCTCCGTCTGCCGATCCCCGTCGGCTGGACGGTGCGGGCGGGCGCGGAGCCTGGCTCCCCGATCCCTGGGCCATCCCATCCCGGACGGCGCTCTCGGCGACACCCGCAGCGCGTGGTGCATAATCACGCGGCGTCTGCGGTGCCTGCCGCCAGAGTCGGCACGCCGGATCACAGCCTACCGGTGCCGGCTGGATGAACCCCCATCCGGTTTCGGCTCCGCAGGTCGTGGGTGACACGAATCGCCTTCCCTTCCCGAACATGCTGCGTAAGTCTGTATCGTCATCTCCCAGGCGGTTTGTTCACCCATACATATGCAGGATAACCGACGCTGGATACGCTCTTCCGCTCGTACCGTGCCCTCGACACGCAGCCCCGTGCTGTGCTGTGCCCCCCTGCCTACATTCTGATGACAGGGGATGAACCTCTGGCCTGATTTATCGTATACTTACGGTCTATCTGGTTGTTGGGAAAAATGAGGTATGCGCCAATTGTTGACCCTCGATCGAACAGATCCTGAACTACCTCAGGTATCTGGGTGGTCAGCCACTTTTTCTTCATCTGGTTCTTGTATGAATGAGTGATGGCGTCACTGCCTAGTGAAAAGTCCCCTGATGGCGAACTGTAGAACAGGTAGGAGCCGCGTCTACCATCTCGCAAATCAAAGAGTTCCCCGCTGGGCAAGAGCTTGCGCCAAAGAAGTTTATGGTATCTACGCAGCGTGAGACTGGTGGAGTCAGGATCTCCGCCATTGGCATCACTGTACATGTTAAAACTTGTGTCAATCATGACAAGCCTTCCGACAGAGAGATCAGACCTTCTATGTGTTTGACGCGCCCAACGTTATGATTAGTTGTCCGGCATGGGCGTTACGGGTTGAGGTGCCGCCCAACATGGAAATGTACTTCGACTCACGGCAGTGCCTGCTCATTCTTGTTTAGGGAAAGTAGCGATAGATGTCACGACGATGGAGGAATCGCACGAACGTTATGGCTTCGTCTTCGACGAACAGCCCGAGCCGGTAATCACCGATCCGAATGCGATAATACGGCCCCTCACTCGTCAAATGCGTGACGTTTGGGATGTCGTGCAAGGATGCGCTTTGCTCGATCTGTTCCAGCACGGCTTGCACTTCTTGGAGAATCGCGTTCTGGCGGATCTTCTTCAAGTCTTTGGCAAAACTCCGACGGAAGATGATCTTCACCGCGTGGCTCCTAAGAGTGCAAAGATTTCATCCCGACTGACGATCTCGGTTGCTTCCCCTTCTTTAATGGCCTGCACGAACGCGCTATCTTCGAGTGCCTCGGCCATAAGGGCAGAGAACCAGTCGCGCCGTTGCTCAAGTACCTCAACTAAGGCTTCTTTGAGGAGTGCCTTGAGCCGGGTTTCATCGGAAAGCGTCACAGTCATTGTTGCCTCCATCAGGCGTGTTGATGTATCACCATTTCGTATTCATGGTCTATTCTAGCACGTTCATCACATTCTTGGTTCTCACGAATGGTTCTTGGCGTTCGCTTATATTCGGAATCGGTTCGTAAAATTTTCCCACCGGCGGGTAAAAACCGGCTACCTTGAAGGTAATCTGCCCCACTTGGTGATGGATTTAGCCGAAACGCTTTACACATTCCGACATCGTGTACGGTGACGTGGGGAATTAAACTCGATTTAAGCCGATTTTTTAGGTGCGAGTGGGGACGAAATTTCATTTAGCGCCCAAAAATACAAGCGAACGGCAAGTGGTTGGTGTGTGGTCGCGCAATGTGTCACATTGCGTTCAGCAAGGGCTTTATGGGTTGAGGTGCCGCCCAACGATCCGCGTCAGGTGCGCCGCTGGCAGATGTGGAGATCGGTACAGATGACGACACAGGACGCTCACGAAAAACGCCACGGTTCACGGGCCGCGCCAGCGGCGTCACCTGCACGCGGCTGTTGGGCCGCATGGACACGGATTTATGAATGGGCTTTTATTGTCAAAAAATAGTCTATCGCTGGATCATGGGTAGATACTCTGAATAGTGAGATGGAACGGGCGTAGGTGAAGGTGTGATGGACGACGTAGGCGAGGGTGTGACCGTCGTTGATGTCGTGGGCGAGGGTGTCATGGACGTAGGCGAAGACGTGACCGTCGTTGACAGCGTGGGAGAGGGCGTCATGGACGTAGGCGAAGGCGTGACCGTTGTGGACGGCGTGGGCGATGCCGTAACGGGTGTTGGCGAGGGCGTAGAATTTTGCGGACATATTGGTGCAGTGTCTAATCTCACTATCGCATTATCAAAGAGGAAATCTCACGCGTCGAGCGAATCGAGGTATATTTGCGCACGCAGCGCCGTAACATCCGTTCGCTGGATTGACAGCGATGTTTCAATACAGTGCCACTGCGACCCACTCACCGAGAAAGGGATACTCGTATTCTGGTTTTGTCCCCCGAATGCCCAAAGTGCAAGCATTCCATCTCGTGTTGCACCCGTCGCGGATCGCACCCAAATGGCTAGGCGATAGTTCTCACCAAGCGTGGGCATATACGTAACGTCTTGGTAGATTGATGAACAGGTTGGGTCATTGTTGCGGTTAGCGGCGAGATAACGACTCCCTTGTTGCGCACTCGTGCTGTCATTGTATACAAGATAATTGCACGGCCCTATTCTTGCCCAAGGCGATGGATCAATCCCATTCTCGAAAGAGGGATTGAGGAGTTCAGCCGAAGTCGCTACTGATAAGCTAAATTGAAAATTCCCACTCACACCTTGATTTGACCAGAAGTGAATGTGCGGCCCTGTCGCACTACCACTTTTCCCAATTAATCCAATCATTGTCCCCGCTGTTACGAGCGCACCTTGTTGTAATCCGATGGCTTCTAATGACCCAATTTGTGCATGAGCGTTCATCCCCTGTCATCTGAAAGGCATAGATTAGCAGGCCGACAAACCGCTTTGATCGTGACGCTTCTGGGCACTTGACACCCATAGGTATCATGGAACTACATGGTATAGGCGTTTGGTCAAGGAGGGGGTATGGATGCGTATCGACTCCTTGGGGTGGTGTTCCGCCAGTTGCTTCGGCTGTTGCCACGTGGCACGCCGCCACTCGTGCTGAACCTCGCCTTGATGGTGGTGGGGTTGGCACAGAGTTCCAACTGTCATTTGGCGACCCTCGCGACGGTCTTGCCGCTGGAAGGCCAGCGGGAGAATCTGATCCAACGCCTGCATCGGTGGTTGATGAGTCCACACCTCGATTGGGAACGCTACTACCGCCCCCTCATTCAGCACTTTTTCGCGGCGTGGGACGGGGCCGAAGGGGCGCTGGTGATGGATCGCACCGATCTGAATGATCGCATGAGCCTGCTCTATGTCGGGGTCGCCACCCAGCAGCGCGTGGTGCTGCTGGCCTGGGAATTCCTCGCCTATGGCAGCACCGATGCCGCGCTCCACATCCGCCTGCTCCAGCGGATTGCCCCGCTGCTGCCCGAGCCGCTCCAGGTGCGGATCACCTTCTTTGGCGACGCGGAGTTTCGCGCCGTGGAGCTGCAACAGTTTTGTCGCACGCAGCACTGGCATGGGCATGTCGGCGTGAAAAGCGATACCTTGTTTCATACGGGCGATGGGGTCTGGCAACCGTTGCGCACGATCCCGGTGCAGCCCGGTGAGCGCCACTATCTGTCCAACCTGACCATCACCGCGCAGCATGCCTTTGGGCCGGTGAACCTGATCATCGACGGGAATCCCAAGGAGGAGGCCCTGCGCTATTGGGTCTTGGATCAGGTGGCCGACCGCCACGCCTGGCGGCGTGGACGCACGCGCTTCTGGATTGAACCGACTAACCGTGACCTCAAGCGTGCCGGCTTTGGCTTGGAACAAAGCGCGCTTGAGGACGCCGCCCGCCTGAGTAGTATGCTTTTGGCCATGGCGGTGACCTTCCTCTGGATGCTTCATCTCGGCCAGTGGGTGATTGCGAGTGGCCAGCGCACCACCGTGGAAGCCCGGCACAAACGGGACGATAGCCTGTTTCGGTTGGGACGCGATGGGGTGCGGCGTGCCTTGGCGCTCCGCCTGCCGATCCCCGTCGGCTGGACGGTGCGTGCCGGTGCGGCTCCTGGCTCCTCGATCCCTGGGCCATCCCATCCCGGACGGCGCTCTCGGCGACACCCGCAGCGCGTGGTGCATAATCACGCGGCGTCTGCGGTGCCTGCCGCCAGAGTCGGCTCGCCGGACCGCAGCCTACCGGTGCCAACGGGATGAGCACCCTTCCGGCCTCGGCCCGGCACGCCGTGGGTGACACGAATCGCCTTCCCTTCCCGAACATGCTGCGCAAGTCGGGCGTTGTGCTAGTACACAAACTATATCAAGAGATAACGGATTACTTTCCGAGGCAAACAAGGACGAGAAGTATATGTTTTAAAATAGTTTACTGCCGTGTCCACGCCAAGTGCCTCGCTCATGCTTGCGCATACGCT
>CAIXLU010000185.1 GCA_903920315.1 uncultured Oscillochloris sp. | reverse complement strand
TGTACGGGCGAAGTCGTAGCTGACTGGGCGGCGATGAGGGTTGCCTGCCGGGTGTTTTCTTCGATGCCGAGGAAGACCTCGACGCCTTCGGCGATGAGCCAGCACATGCCGCTCAGGGATGCGCTAGCGAAGATCGTGCCAAGCATCGTAATAAACTCGCTAAATCTACTGATCGTCACCATTTGAACGATGCTGAAGATCATGCCGCCGGCCAGTACGATCACCCCAACAAACTTGTATCCTCCCGTAAGGAAGCGCAGGGTCGGGTAGCGTTTTGCGACGGTGGGAGGTGTGGATGTGACGGTCATGGAGATCTCCGTGTGCGCCTGTATGATGCTGCTCTCTGACAACAGCATACGTTCCACTTAGGGTACAAATGCGCCCTCATCCCCCTCTGTGGTATACTTTTTTCCGCCACCTGCCCTCGTCATCGTCACGATACTCGGAGTACCTCATCGCTGGTCTGACTCCTGATCTGCGTGCGGCTCTGTCGGATTCCGCTGCCCTCCGCACGCTCTTCACGACCCTTGGCTATGGGGCGCAAACGCAAACCACCTCTTTGGCGCAGACTCTGGATTGGCCCGATAACCCATCCCATCCGCGTGCATTTGTGCCTTATGTCCTCACGTACACTGACATAACGGACAGAGTGCCGCACAAAGATGCGCGTAAGAACGGGGGATATGCCGATGGTGCCGCATAATGATGGTGATAACCGTACTCAGCTTCGTTTGCTGGAGAGTTGGCTCCCGCTGGTTCAGGCAGAAAATAGCGAGCAACACTGGGAACTCACTGCGGAGCAGATCGAAACCCTCATTGTGATGGCCGCGCCTGCCCTCCGAGCGGCGACAAACAGACTGACGGCGCGAGCGATCCTCTGGTATCACCGACGACACATGAGGCAGGAATCTCTATGAGTGATAGTCGTGGCGGAACAAAGCGCAGTTCATGGCTCATCTTCCGGCGTCGGTTGATCATCATTCGCCTGCTTCTGCGTAGTCCCTTAACCAAGGATGCCTTAGTTGAGGCCATTCAGCGGGAAATGCACGGGGAGGGATACGTGGGACATAGTGCAAACGCCTTCAAAAACGACCTCGACACACTTAAAGCGGAGTACGGCTGTCACATCGTCTTCCACCGCAAAAGCAAAGTCTACATCCTCGACAGCCTTGGCGAACTCGCCCTGCTCGATCTACCCGACACCTGCATGGAAGCACTATCGTTCCTTGACTCCAGCTTTCCACGCGGTGCCGCCATCCCCGAGCATGCCTATATTCGCGATCTGCTTGACCGAATCATGCTGCTGCTCCCCGTAACACGACAGAATCAACATCGAGATCAGCGACGAACAATGAGCCTCCACATGACCGAGACCTCGGCAGATCGGATTGACCCCCGCGTCATGAAAAAGGCAAAGCGGGCCGCCGCGTTAGGGCAAGAACTGGAGTTCGATTATCACGACAACACGGCGGACGGAACAGTCACACACCATCGCGTGGCTCCCTACGAAGTCTTCTTTCGTCCGGATGGTCACTGTTACCTGGATGCAACTCTCCTCGATGTCCATCCGCGAGATCCCGCCGCACGTCTCCCGGCAGCCATTCACTATCGGCTCGACCGCATCGTACCGACCAGTATGAGCATTCTCCCTAACAAAATACCTCCGCTGCGCATTCAGCCCGATGTCTTCATCGTGCGGTACTGGTTGCACCCCAACGTCGCACGCCGCCGTGATGTGGCAGAACACTTACCGCATACGACGATTGACTATCAAGAAGATGGGAGCGCCCTTGTCACCGCAACAACCACAAACGTCTGGCAGGCACGTCACATCCTGTTGCGCTATGGGTCTGCGTGTCGTGTCCTCGAACCACCGGAACTTGTCGAACTGTTCCACAAGGCCATCCAGGAAATGACAGAACGGTACGAATTAACACCCCGTGAGCAGTTCTGAGAAGAGCCTACCCGCACCCGCTGCGGCCCGTGCCACACACTCCTCGGCGCACTGTGCGAGACGCGCCTCCTGTATTTCTGCAACTGAAGATCATCCTTCCGTGACCATACGCCTGCTCGTGCCCACGATCAGCGTCACGAGGCCGAGAGGGCGATGGGGAGGATTCGTCGTCGCGGTTTCTGTGCCTGCGTCGTCATCAGTGGTGCGGCCCACCCTCCA
>CAIXLU010000184.1 GCA_903920315.1 uncultured Oscillochloris sp. | reverse complement strand
GCGAAGGCGGGCTTCGCAACTGTAGCCGAGGGCTTCAGCCCCACGGCGATCTCGTTGAAAGGACGGATGGGTGATTTCAGTCGCCCGCCGGGGGGATCGATAAACCTCATTGTCATGCGGTGACGGCTCCCAAGGCTAAAGCTCTTGGGCTTCAAGGGGATGCCGCCCCATCCCACAGAGTCATGGTCGAAGCGAAAGGAGTCCCCGTTGCAGAATGTTGCGCGCCGCATTCTCGTCCCTGTCCATCACCAGCCCGCAATGGGGGCAGGTATGGACACGCTCGTGCAACTCCTTGGGGACGATCCTCGTGCAGGACGAACACATCTTGGTCGTGTTTTTGGGGTTCACCCGAATCACCCGCCGCCCAGCTTCTTCCGCTTTGGCGATGGTCATCTGCATGAACTGCGTCCATGCCACATCCAAGATGCTTTTGCGCATCCCACGGCTTCGGCCCATCTCCATCGGGGCCAAGTCTTCAAACACGATCACCTGATAGCGGTCTACCAGTTTGCGGCTTTCTTTATGGGCAAAGTCGCTGCGCCGGTTGGCGATCCGCTCGTGGATGCGGGCCAGGATGCCCTTCTGCTTGGCGTTCTCCGGCCAGTTTTGGGCGTGCTTGGCCGCATCCTTCCGCTGCTGGACACGTTTCAGGTCGGCCTCGTCGCGCCGGTAGAAACGCGGGTTGTCGATCTTCTTCCCCCCGTCCGAGAGGGTGGCAAACGACGACAGCCCCACATCCACGCCCACCACGGCGTCGGTTGGCGGCAGCGGCTCGGCTTCCGTCTCGCACGAGAAGCAGGCGAACCACTTGCCGGTGCGCGACCGGGTGAGCGTTACCGTCTTGGGCGTGCCCTCCACAGGCCGGTGCAAGACAATCTGAACCGCGCCTACCTTCGAGAGGATCAGCCGCGCACCTTCCAGCCGCACGCCATTTCCATACTGAGGAAAGGTCATGCTGTCGTAGCGACCGAAGCCTTTGAAGCGCGGAAAACCGACCTCAGCGGCACCCGCCTTCACCCGACGAAAGAAAGCTTGAAATGCGAGATCCACCCGCACGCTGATGTTCTGGAGCACCTGGCTATGCACGAGTTTCAGGTCAGGCTTGGTCAGCTTCCAGACCGGCAGCAACGCCTGCGTGTCGTACAAGCGCAGACTCTCGCCGCGTTCCTCATACGCCCGCTTGCGCTCGGCAAGCGTCTCGTTGTAGGCCCAACGGCTCACCTCAAGCTGCTGCTCAAGGATTCGCCGCTGGCCGTTCGAGAGGTAGATCCGGTATTTGAAACTCTTGCGGCTCATCAGACGCGCTTTTGGTCTTCAATGTACTGCGTGACCACATCCAATGTGACGGCTCCCACGGTTGAGATGAACTTGCTGCGCGTCCACAGCGTTGGCAAGCGTTTCTTGAGCCAGGGAAACTCGTTGCGCAGTTCGTGGGAGGTATAGCCCTTGATCTTCGCCACAATCCCAAGAATGCCCTCCCGAGGGTCTGCGTCCAAGAGGAGATGGACATGATCGGGCATGACTTCCATTTCAATGATCGTGTAGCCGTACTCGGCTTGTTTTGCACGCACCAGTTCCTTCATACGAAGCGCAATAGGCTCATTCAGCACCTTCCGTCGATACTTCGGGCAGAAGATCACATGGTACTGACAGCTAAAGACGATGCTATGATCGGTATGGTAGGCTTTGTTCGTTTGCTTGATTTCCATATACCACCTGTGATAGATGCACACAGTCAGTATATCATACGCACGTCCGTTCGTCAAGAAGCTAAAGCCGCTAAAGCGGGTGAAGCCCTTATATCCCAGGGCTAAAGCTCCTGGGCTTTACGGGCTATTTCTGTAAAAAAGATGTGGGTAAAGATATGCCCCCGGTGGGAGAGGGGCAGGGGATGAGGGGGCAAGGCGGGCACGAAATGGGCTTATGTGAAGGGTATTGGCATCAGAAGGTGATCCGAGTGTCCAGATCCCTTGAGCCGTTATAATTGTCCTAACCATGATTTTGGGAAATCTTCCGCACTATGTAGACTGAATGAGGACATGAACATACCTGCGTTACAGTACATCGAACTTCCGACCGGGCGGATGGGCTACCGAGTATGCGGAGATGGCCCGCCGCTGCTGTTGATCCACGGCTGGGGCGGATCGTCGCGCCACTGGCTGGGAGCTTTTGTTACCCTCGCCGAGAGCCATACCGTTTACGCCATTGATATGCCGGGGTACGGCGATTCGCCGCCGGGAACGAGCGGCAGCGGGCTACGCGGGCTATCCCTCGCCGTGCTGTCTTTCATTGATACACTGAATATGGGATCAATCGGACTGTGCGGTCACTCGCTAGGCGCGGCGGTGGCCCTCATGGTGGCAGCATCCCGGCCCAACCAGGTAGAACGACTGGCCCTGGTGAGCTTTGGCATCGCCCGCTCGCCAGAGGAGGAGGCGCGCTACCGCGAGATGGGCGCACAGATGGGTACAGCGGCGACGCTGTGGGCACCCTGGCTCACGCTATCACGGCCCTGGCTGGCGCTATCACGGCCCTGGCGTCAGTTCGCGTGGTCAACCCCGCCTCTCCCGGCGCTGCTGGCCGGGCCGATGTTGCACCGTATACCTGACGCACCCATGCTGGCATTGGGCATTGCTGATCTCGCCGCGATGGACGCCCTGGCCAGCATTGAGGGTGCGTCCAGCACAGGCGACCCGCTGTTGTCGCAGGCAATAGGTCGGACGCTGATGCCGACACTGGTGCTGGGCGGGCAGCAGGATCCAGTCTTCCCTCCATCCAGTGGCACAGCCTTGACCACTGCCCTCACCGACGCATACGTCGTGACGATCAACGAGTGCGGCCACATACCAATGGTTGAGCAGCCAGCGGCGTGTTACACGTCTTTGGGGGGATTTTTTGGAAAATAGCCGATAGCCGATAGTTAAGTCGAGCCTTGAGGATTCCTATACGTCTATCGTTGGTTGAAATTGCCAGCGAGGCTGGCAATTTCAACCAACAATAGAGAAGGTTTTAGGGCGGCAGCCCTACAGGGCGTAGCCCAGGGTTCTACCGAGAGATGCTTGGTACATAGATATAGATCAGCGATGTCGTGAACAGGCTAAACTGGCTTAGGTGGCAGATCGGCACCGCGAGCCAATTCTCCGTCGGGTGGCGGTCATAGGTGCCACAGGCCGCGTCGGCCCATGCGCTACCGTTCCAGTAGTAGAGCTGTAGCGCATTCTCATTCAGCCGACTCACGTCAGCATCCGAGTAGTGGATGCTCACTGTGGCCGGCTTGGCGAAGGTGAAGCCCGCGATCACGCCATTGTTCTGCGTGGCCGACAGCTCAAAGCTCAGCCCGGCGAAGTTTAGGCCCGCCGGACGGCCAGTGGTGGTGGACGACGTAAAGGGCGCGAAAACCATGCTCACGGTCTGGGTGAGCGCGTCGGTCGGGATCTGAATGGTCGTCGTCAGCCCGTTGGTGTTGCTGTAGGTCAGGCTGCCACCAACCGCGCCGACGGGTGTGCTGGTAACGCTGTTTTTGAAGGCGAGCCGACCTTCAACCGTAGGCGACACCGTACCCTTGTTGGTCACATAGTTGATCACGGCGTCGCGCACGTAATACTGCGTATCGGCTACGATCTGGCTGAGCGGCCACAGGCTCACGCCGTTGTCGCTAAAGTTGCACGACCCCGCCGCTAGGTAGTTGACGGTCGAGACCGTGTAGTACGTCATCGCATCGGCAAAGTTGATTGCCTTGCCATTCACGACGAGCGACTCGACGTTGCTGCCGTTCGGCAGCAATGGGTAGGAGTCGCGGTAGGTGATCTTCCCGCCCGCGTTAACGTCGAGCATACAGGTCGTGTAGTACGAGTAGCCGCCGAAGCCCGTCACATACTTGTAGTAGTAGTAGTTGCGGTAGCCCCGCTCAAGCACCGCCTTGAGCTGCGGCCCGTTCATGCGCAGCGCTACCAGCGAGTTCTCGTACGGCATCGCCGCAAACATATCGCTGACGGTCAGTGCAACGGGGGTGGTGATCGTCGCCGTGTCCGAGACCTTCTTGTTGGTCATCGCGCCGGACAGGTGGAAGTCCACCGTGACGTTGTGCTGGGCCAGTTCCCAGACCGAGGCGTCGGCCTGTAAGTTCGCGCCGTTGGTCTCCTCAGTGAATGCCTTCAGGGTATCGATTGGTGCCGTGGTCTGGCCGGTCTGTTTGGCGTTGTAGTCGTTCAGCTTCGTCGTGTAGGGATCGACAATCGCCTTAATCTCCGGATCCTCAACCGTGGTCGTCGCTACCGCAATGTCGCGGCCAGCCCGCGTCACCACATCGTAGCCGCCGCCCGTGCGGGGCCGCAGTCCCAGGATCGTCTCACCGAGGTAGGTGTTGTAGCGAAACGCATGGTTGATGATCACCGGCGTGTTATTCGGCCCGCCAACCACGGTCGGCAGGTACTGGTAGTCGCCGGAGGCGTCGGTCTTCTGGCTGGGGTCGGTGTGGCTATGCCCGCCGATGATCGCATCAATGCCGCCAACCTGGGTCGCCAGGTTCGTGTCCACGTTCGAGTCCACCTCGATGCTCTTCGGGTTGGTGGTGAAACCAATGTGGGTCAGCGCGACGACCACATCGTTGGCGCTGCGCAGCGTGGGGAGCCGCACCTGGGCATCGCTGATCGGGTTGGTGAAGGTCAGGCCAGGGATGTTGCTGGGCAGTTCGTAATTGGGGATGCGGTGGTTGCCGACGCCCAGGATTGCCAGCTTAATATCGCCCGCCGGACCAGGCAGCGTCTTGCTAACCGACGTCTTCACCGGCACCTGGCTGAGGCCATAGCTGCCGCTATCGCTCAGGTTCGCCTGGAGGATCGGGAAGTTCGCTTGCTTGAGCACGCTCACGAAGACATCTTTGCCAAAGTTGAACTCGTGATTGCCAAGCGTCATCGCTGCGTAGCCCAGGGCGTTCATGGCTGCAATCAGCGGGTGGTTGACCAAGTCGCCGGTGAGCGGCGTCCCATCGGCGGCGTAGCCCAAAGCGGCAGACTTGAAGTAGTACATCATCGAGTCGCCCTGGATGTTGTCGCCCGCCTGGAGCAGCAGCGTGCGGTCGGGGTTGTGCTGGCGCTCCTGCTTGATGATCGTCGCTAGTTGGGTCAAGCCGACGTAGGTGCTGGTGCCGGATACCGTCTTGATCAAGCGACCATGCGAGTCGTTGTGGTGCAGGAGCGTGACCGGGACGATCAGGTTCGGGTTGGCTGGGTCGTAGACGCCCGTCCCATTACGGATGATCCGCCCGTCGATCTTGCCATCGTTATTCGGGCCGTTATAGGGGCTGGCCTGCGTATAGTTCGCCTTCGACCAGCGGATAACGCCGTCGAGCATATCGCCCCAGTAGGTGATATTGCGCATATATTTGAAGGCCGAGAAGCCATCCTGGCCTGCCGGGGCCAGGAACTCGTTGGTCGCGACGCGGTAGGTCTTGTCCAGTTGGAGCGTCTCCCAGACGCCGCTGGTGCGGTTCTTCACTTGCACGTCATACGCGCCCCAGGCCCACGGCTGTGCCAGGGCGAGGGTGTCGGTGTAGACATAGTAGCTGAACGTGATACCGGCGGGCTGAATCGCGCCCTTGAAGAGCGAGGCGCTCTGGTTCAGCAGTTCCATGAGCTGCGCGCCGGTCATTTCGCCAACCACCGTCTGGTTGCCGAACGGCAGCACATTGAACACTGCGCCGTAGGTCAGGGTGTAGGGCTGGGTAAAGCCAACCGGGCGGGTAATATCTGCGCGGATGCCGCCGGGGTTGTTGAAGACCATATCGGCGTCATTGGTGGTGGTTGAGTCGCTGTTCAGATCCTTGTAGATCGCGTCCTGGATGAACTCACCCATCAGCGAGTCGCCGTTGTAGTCACGCACCAGATCGACGCCGGTGTAGCCGACGACATCGCTGATCTGCGCCTGGTAGGCCGCGTCATTCGTCCATGTCGCGAGGCGCGTCTTGGTGGCGGCATCCTCGGCGACGGTGAAGGCTCCCAGGGCGTCCTTCGCGTTGATGACTAGGCTCTTCCATGTGACGCTGGTGGTTCCGGCGGTCGTATCAATCGCCATATCGGCCTGCCCGAGATTGCGACCGGCATAGTTTGCCTGAACCACCGGGATGCCGTTGACAACCGTGGGGGCCGTCAGGTTGGTGTGGCTGTGCCCGCCGATGATCAGGCTCACGGGTGCGGCAGCAGCGGCGAGCTTCTTGGCCAGCGTCTGGTCGCCGTAGACCGGGAAGCCGTAGCCGTAGCCACCGTCGGTATAGCCAAGGTGGCTGAGCACGATGATCGCGTTGACCCCGGCAGTTTTGAAATCCGCGTAATAATGCACGATCGAATCAGCCGGATCCTTAAAGCAGAGGCCCTGCGTAGATGAGGCCATGGTGATAAAAGGGGCCTCCTGCGTGGTCACGCCGATGATGGCGATCTTCGCTTGGTTGCCCACTTCCCCAACCGTCTTGATTACATAGGGCTGCGCGAACGTGGGTGCCGTCCACCCGGCGGTTGCGCACGAGCCGGTGTTATTCGTGACAATGTTGGCCGAGACGAAGGGGAAGGTGGCCTGGAGCGTGCGGCTGATCAGGGTCGTCTGTCCCCAATCAAACTCATGGTTGCCGAAGGTCGCCGCATCATAGCCAAGCGAGTTGTAGAGGTCAATCGTCGGCGCGCCCTTCTTCAGGTTCGAGAGCAGGCTGCCCTGCATAATGTCGCCGGGGTCGAGCAGCAGCGTGTTGGAAACACCCACTGCGTTACGCACCTCATTGATCTTCGTGGCGACACGAGCGATGCCGGGGCTACTGCCCGCAACCTCTAGGTTGCCATGGAAATCGTTCGTGTGCAGAATGGAGACATTGACAACGCTGGAGAGACTGGGTGCGGGGGTGGCGATGCGGGCGTTCCCAACCCAAGCTGGGATAAGGGACGTAACCAGAACGACGAGGGCGATCAGAGAGATGACCCGTCTGCGTAAATGCATCCTAACATCCTTACTAGCGCAGCCCCAAGAGCGTTGCACCAGGGCTGGTGCAACGCTCTGCATAGGGGAGCGAGCGAAGCTACTTTTTCGTATAGGTCGTGATCGCCTCGTCCAGAACTGCCTTGGCATCGGCAACATCGCCATAGCTCTGGAAGAACATCGTGCCTGGTCCCTTGTAGTTGTTAAACCAGGTCGAGACAATCGTGCTGACCTCGGGGTACTTCTCGTTGAGATCCTTCAGCGAGTTTACGTTATCGTAGAGGGGCGATCCGGGCAGGATTGCCAGGAGTTTATCATCCTCATTGCCAGTCTTGGGGTCATCCTCGCGATACTTGAGTACGGCGATCAGCTTTGCCTGAGCAATCGTGCCGCGCTCCAGCGCTGGGCCTAGCGCGAGGACGTCCAGCGTATCCAGATCGCCTCCCTTGGTCTGCGGGATCATGCCGTAATTTCCGACGTAGCCAAGGTACTGGATTACGCGGGGCTTGCCGTTTTTGATCTCCCATGCCAGCTTCGTCCCGTCGGGACTTACTTCCCACTTCGCGTTGGTGCCGGTGGGAATCTCAACGACAAAGTTCAACGTTCCATCTGCGTTGGTCGGTGTGTAGTCGGCGGTGAAGTTCTTCGGGCCGACGATTGTCGTCTCGTCAACGATCGTCAGGCCATTGGCGTTAGCGGTAGCCGTCGTTGCGACGGTTGTTTCGGCGGGGGCCGCTGTTGCGGCAACGGTGGGAGCCTTGGCAGTCTCTGCCGGGGCAGACGTGCAGGCCGAGAGGGCGAACGAAAGAGCGGTCAAAAGCGAGAAGACGAGCGAAACCTTGCTGGGTCTGAGCATAGTACCCCCAAAATCGGCTTAAAGAAGCCTTTGCGATGGAAAGCCGATGCTACTATAACAAGGTTTCTTTAAGCCCATGCTAATGGGAGGTAATTTTTTTGTGCGTAATGTGCTTTTTTTTGTTAACAAAAAAAGGGTATGGGGGCGGATTTGCCGCCCCCATACCCCACCAGGAGGTAACGTTGCATCACGTCACTTCTTGACGATGACCCCCGCCGCTGGCATGTAGAGCTGGGTGACGTAGTCGGCCAGCATGCGCCGGAAGCTAAACTGCGGGGCGCAGGTGGCAATCGCCTCCTTGCAGGTCTGTACCCAGGCGGTGGGTACGCCGTTCTCGGTGCGACCATCGTAGAAACGCGGGGCGATCTGGTTTTCGATGATGTCGTAGAGCGACTGCGCATCGTCCCAGTCCTGCGCTTCCAGATCGCTATACTCGCGCTCGTCGCCGATGGCCCAGCCGTTCTTGCCGTTGAACGCCTCAGGCCACCAGCCATCGAGGATTGAGCAGTTCGGCGCACCGTTCAGGCTGGCCTTCATACCGCTGGTGCCGCTGGCCTCGTGGGGACGGCGCGGATTATTCAGCCATACGTCTACGCCCTGAGTCAGAGCGCGTCCCACCGTGATGTCATATTCCTCCAGGAAGATGATCCGCCCGGAGAGGCCCGGCTGCTGGGCCAACTGGTAGACGTGCTGAATGAAGTGCTTGCCCGGATCATCCTTGGGGTGGGCCTTACCGGCGAAGATAATCTGGATGGGCTTATCGGGCCGGTTCAGCAGGTACTTCAGCCGATCCAGATCCTTGAAGATCAGCGTGGCCCGCTTGTAGGTGGCGAAACGGCGGGCGAAGCCCAGCGTAAGGATACCCTCCTCAAGCACCGGCCAGACCGGCGCAGACTGGCCGAGGTGGCGGTAGTACTGCACCAGCCGGTTGCGCGCAAAGGTGATCAGATCCTTCTTGAGCGCCTGGCGCGTGTTCCACAGCACTTCATCCGGGATCTGGTAGACCTTCTTCCAGATCTTCGGGTCGTCTAGGTTATCCTCCCAGGTCTTCCCCAGGTACGAGGTGAAGAGCTGACGAATGCTGGGAGCGAGCCAAGATGCCGAGTGGACACCGTTGGTGATCGCGCCGATGGGTACCTCGTCCTGGCTCACGTCGGGGTAGAGCCACTGCCACATGCCACGGGCAACATGGCCGTGGAGCTGACTCACACCATTGTGGTAGTCCGACAAACGTAGGGCCAGGGCGGTCATGGCGAAGGTTGGCCCCCACTGCTGCTCCTGCTGCGCGATAGCCATAAACTCATCGCGGGTAAGGTTGAGCTGAGGCCAGTAGTTCCAGAAGAACTTCTCGATCATCGCCAGAGGGAAGGCGTCGTTGCCGGCGGGCACGGGGGTATGCGTGGTGAAGACGCAGTGCGTCTTGACCTCGGCCATGGCCTCCTCGAAGCTTTTGCCCTCGGTCACCAGCTCGCGGCACAGCTCCAGCACCAGGAAGGCCGAGTGGCCCTCATTCATGTGCCAGACGCTGGGCTTGTAGCCGAGGCGGCGCAGAGCGCGCACGCCGCCAATGCCAAGCACCAACTCCTGCGAGATCCGCATCTCCTCGTTGCCGCCGTAGAGCCGCGCTGAGAGCTCGCGATCCTGCAGACTGTTCGGGTGGATGTCGGTGTCCATCAGGAGCAGCGAGACACGCCCAACCTGGAATTTATAGACCTTGGCGTAGATCATGCGACCGGGCAGTTCCACCTCGATCACCACCTCGTGGCCAGTGGGATCAAGGGCGGGAATGGCGGGCACATCGGCAAAGTTGAGCTTGTTATACTCCGCGTTCTGCCAGCCGCTCGCATCAAGGCGCTGGCGGAAGTAGCCCTGCGGGTAGATGAAGCCAACGGCCACGAAGGGAAGAGCCATGTCGCTGGCTTCCTTCACGTGGTCGCCGGAGAGAATACCGAGGCCGCCGGAGTAGATCGGCAAGGACTCGTGGATGCCGAACTCGGCGCTGAAGTAGGCGATCTGGGTACCCTTGGCCTCGGGGAAGTTCCGGGTGAACCAGGTCTTCTTGGCACCCATGTAGGTATCAAGGTTCTTGAGTACTGTGTCGAACTTCTGCTGATAGGTCGGGTTGACCGCCGCGTCCTCCAGCTTACGTTGGCGCACATCACGCAGAAAATCCACCGGGTTGTGGTAGACAAGCTCCCACAGATCGGGGTCAATCTCGCGGTAGAGATCCTGAGCCTCAGGGTGCCAGGCCCACCAGAGGTTGTAGGCCAGATCGCGCAGCCGCGCAATACGCTCGGGGATAGGGGTGAACAAAATATCGCTTTCCAGCCGAACCATGGACGCTCCTCATTCAGATTGCAGATTGCAGATTGCAGATTGCAGATTGCAGATTGAAACATGGCAGTACCGCAGAAGTCACCCTGCCAGCCCAAGCGCCCGGCCCGCAAACGGGCGGGCTAGGTCTGCGACGGCCGCTGAAGCGGCCTGTCTGAGGCCGCTTCAGCGACCGTCGCAAACCTAGCCGGGGGCTTCAGCCCCCGGCGGGTGTCGCCGCACAGGGTGACTTCTGCGGTATTGCGAAACTTCCCTAAATCTGCAATCACCCAGGCAACTGCGTGCATTGTACGTGCTGTAGGCGTATCTGTCTATTTGCGGAAGAGTTAGGAAACAAGGGGTTCAGAATTCCCTATAATTGTGCTACTCTCGTAGGAAACAGATAGTTTCTGTACGAGGTATCCATGCTAACCATTGACCTCAACTGCGACTGTGGCGAGAGTTTCGGGCCGTGGCCGATGGGTGACGATGCGGCGGTGCTGGTTCACGTCACCTCGGCGAACGTGGCCTGCGGAGGACATGCCGGCGACCCAGCGACGATGCGGCGGACGGTGAGGCTCTGCAAGGGGCTGGGTGTGGCGGTGGGCGCGCACCCCGGCTACCCCGACCTCCAGGGATTTGGGCGGCGCAGCATCCCGATGGATCCCGCCGAGATCGAGGATGTGGTGCTGACCCAGATCGGCGCGCTCTACGCTATTGCCCGCGCCGAAGGCGTGGAGTTGCGCCATGTGAAGGTTCACGGTGCGCTCTACAACGATGCGGCGGCCAGAATGGCCATCGCCGAGGCAATCGCCCGCGCTGTGGCCGGGTTCAGCCGCGAGTTGGTGCTGGTAGGACTCGCTGGCTCGGCCCTGGTGTCCGCTGGGGAGTCCGCCGGTCTGCGCGTGGCCCGCGAAGCGTTCGCAGATCGCCACTACGAACCCGACGGCAGCCTGCGCAACCGTCACATGCCCGATGCGCTGATCATTGATCCGCAGCGCAATCTGGCCCAGGCCATCGGTATCGCCACCCAGGGCGTGGCCCTTAGCCTCGATTCGGTTCAGGTGCCGGTGCGGGCCGATACGCTCTGTCTTCACGGCGACACCCCAGGGGCCGCCGCACGGGCTGCCATGCTGCGCCAGGGACTCGCTGCCGCTGGGGTTGTGGTGCAGTCTTACTATTAAGGGCGGGCAGGAGGCAGGAGGCAGGAGGCAGGAGGCAGGAGGCAGGAGGCAGGAGGCAGGAGGCAGGAGGCAGGAGGCAGGAGGCAGGAGGCAGAATATGATGCTAGGAGAAGTATATTATGCAGAAAACAAAACCCGCACGTACGTTCACCCTGGGCGAAATCATCGCCAACGCTGTGACCCACGGGATTGGCACGGCCCTCGCAATTGCCGGACTGGCCATCCTCGTTGCCTTCGCTAGCCTTCACGGCGACGCATGGCATATTGTCAGCGCGAGCATCTACGGAGCTACGCTGATCTTTCTCTACCTTTTCTCCACGCTCTACCATAGCGTCCTGGGGCCACGGGTCAGCCAGGTGCTGCGGGTCTTCGACCACGCGGCGATCTTCCTGCTGATCGCCGGAACCTACACACCCTTCACGCTGGTGACGCTGCGCGGCCCCCTGGGCTGGACGCTCTTCGGTATTGTCTGGAGCATGGCCCTGTTCGGCGTGTCCTTCCAGACCACCCTGCTGCGTCGGCACGTCGGGATTTCGCTTGGCCTGTACATTGGTATGGGCTGGGCGGTGATCGTAGCGGCCCGCCCGCTGATGGAGGCGCTGCCAATGCCCGGTATGATCCTGCTGGCGTCGGGCGGCTTGGCCTACACCCTCGGCGTGATCTTCTACGTCTGGCATCGGCTGCCCTACCACCACGCGATCTGGCACCTATTTGTGCTGGCTGGTAGCGTCCTGCACTTTTTTGCAATCCTGCTGTACGTCATATGAACTGGATCTTCCGCCCGCTGGGCGATTCGGCGCTGCTGATGGATGCCGAGGATGATCATGGTGGTATCAACCAGGCCGCGCTTGATCTCGCGGTGGCCCTAGAGACCAACCCGCCCCCCTGGCTGCGCGCTGCCGTACCCGCTATTGCGTCGCTGCTGATCTGCTTTGACCCGCTGGCGGTGAGCTACGCGAGCGTCGAGGCACACCTGCGCAGTCTGCTGACGACGTGGCGGACGGAAAAACTGATCGTGGAGCGAGTGGTGTGTGTGCCGGTGCGCTACGGTGGCGAGTATGGGCCGGATCTTGAGAGTGCTGCCTGGACGCTGGGGATCACGCCCGATGATCTCGTGGCGACTCACACCGCCGGGCCGTACCGGGTCGTGATGATCGGCTTTGCGCCGGGGTTTCCCTATATCGGCCCGCTACCCGATGCCCTGCGCATCCCGCGCCGATCAACCCCGCGTAGCGCCGTACCCGCCGGGTCGGTGGCAATCGCCGCCGGCCTGAGCGGGATCTACCCAGCCCGACTGCCCGGCGGCTGGCACCTGATCGGTCATACCGACGTATGCCTCTTCGACCCGCAAGCCACCCCGCCCGCCACCCTCGCTCCCGGTGATCTGGTGCAGTTCAGCGCATTGTAGAAGGTTTTAGGTTTTAGGTTTTAGGTGTCAGGTCGAACGGCATCAGGATGCCGGATTTCGTCCTGGCACCTGACACCTGGCACCTGACACCTGGCACCTGACACCTGACACCTGACACCTGACACCTGACACCTTGTCTCAGGACATTTCATGATCAATCTACAATCCGCAATCCGCAATCCACAATCCACAATCTCTATCGAGGTACTCGCCGCTGGCCCCTTGATGACTGTACAGGATCTTGGGCGACCCGGCGCACGCCGCTACGGGGTTTCGCCCAGCGGTGCCCTCGACGCCTTTGCTCTGGCGGCGGCGAACCGGCTGGTGGGCAACCCGCCCGCCGCCGCCGGGATCGAGATCACCGTCGGCGGGGCGGCCTTGCGCCTGCGCGGCCCTGCGATGATCGCCGTGGCCGGGGGCGATCTGGGAATACGCCTTGATGACAGGCCCATTCCGCTGTGGACGGCTATTCTCGCCGATGCCGGGGCCACCCTGCACGTGGCCGGTCGCCGCAGTGCCTGGGGTGCCCGCGCTTATCTGGCTATCGCGGGCGGCGTGGATGTGCCCATCGTTCTCGGGTCACGCGCCACCGACCTCGCCGGACGGTTCGGTGGTCTGGATGGGCGCACCTTGCGTGCGGGCGATGTGCTGCCAGTGGGGACAGCCCCTGGGCAACTGGTACCTATTGTAGGTCAGCACTGGTCTGAGTCCGCTCGTCCGGCCTATGCCGCCGACCCAATCTTGCGGATCATCCCTGGCCCACACCGAGAATATTTCGCCCTCGACGTACTCGCGGCACTGACCGCCGCACACCTGCGCGTGAGCGCCATCTCGAACCGTATGGGCTACCGCTTAGAGGGACTGCATCTGCCTTATGCCCGCCCGTGCAGTCTACCCTCCTTCGGCGTTGTCTTTGGCAGCATCCAGGTTCCCCCCGACGGCACGCCTATTTTGCTGATGGCCGATGCTCAGACGACCGGGGGCTACCCGGTGATTGGCACACTGATCAGTGCCGATCAGCCCCTAGCCGCGCAACTCCTCCCTGGCGATAGTCTGCGCCTTACCGCGACAACCCTGAGTGAAGCGTATGTTGCCCTGCGTACACAGGCCGCAGCCCTAGCCCGCAGCCCAGAATCCAGCGAGGGCGACCTTCTGGCCGCCCTCGCTGGAGCCTGAATGATCATTTAGACCAGTTTCAATCCAGCTTGACAGTTGCGGCAAATCTGCAATCCGCAATCTGCAATCTGCAATCTGCCTTAGGCCGGCATCGTCTTCGTGATCATCACCACCATGATGGTACTCAGCACCAGGACGAACAACACCGCCAGCGATGCCAGTGGTGCCCAGCGGCCCAGGGTGCGAAGTGGATTCTTGTTCCCTAGTGCCATATGCGCCAAGCCAGAGGCAACGAGTCCAAGTATCGGGTGCAGGATAAACGGGAAACCCAGGTAGCGCCCTGTAAGCCCAGGGATTGTCACCAATGAAAGCCAGTAGATAATGCCTAGTCCAACCTGAAGATCAACGAGTACGGGAAAGATGCGCTCAATCGGCCCGCGAGCCGCGCCTGGCTTGTACACGACGGTCATGGAGATCGCCACGATGACGATCAGCAGCGGCAGCACCATCTCGCCGAAGATACGGTGGATCTGGAAGATTATGGGCATTCCCAAGCTTTCTGTGCCGTATGGCACCTTTAGTCAGAACTGACTATATACATACAAGTTACAATATTCACGTAGAATTGTCAAATCATAACCAAAAAGGGGCGGGTTCCAGGGATGGCGCACCCTCCCTGGAACCCGCCCCCCGCATGCGCTACAGTGGCTCGTTGCGCTTGATCTGCTCGTAGAGGGCGACCGTCTCGGGCAGCGGATCAATGCCCATCTCGCTGCGCAACGTCTGGACACAGCGGGTATAGCAGCGCAGTGCCTGAGAGCGGCTACCAGCGCGGGCGTGGGCGCGCATGAGGGTCTGGTACGCCTCTTCATAGCCCCGGTCGTGGCGCAGCACCTGCTCACAGATCTGCACCGCCTGGGCCTGATCACCGTCGTTACAGAGGCGCTGGGCGTAACTGACGGCGGTGGCCAGGTAGCGGGCGATCAGGCGCTCGCGCTCTTCAATCGTCCAGAGGTCGTAGAGCGACTCGGTCAGGTAGTCGCCACGATAAAGCTGCACGGCGATCTGCGCATTGCGGCGGGCGAAATCGGGCTCATCACGGGCGTTGGCCCCAGCCACCCGCAACTCAAACTCGTCAACATCAATCCAGACGCCGTAGGATGGGGCGAAGCTATAGGCCAGACCCTGGCGGCGAATAAAGAAAGGCTGGACACGCGGTGGGCGGTGCGGTTCCAGCGCGGCATTGAGCGCATTCAGCGTAACCTTAAACTGGCGCTCGGAAGCATCGAGGTCGGCCTCGGGCCAGAGCCATGCGCAGATCTGCTCACGCTGAATCCAGTGGCCACGGTGAGTGAGCAGGAGCTGAAAGAGCTGGCGAGCCTTCTCACGCTGCCACTCGCGGGCCTGAATTTCGTGGGTGCCGCGCCAGACCCGGAAGGTACCGAGCATCTGCACGCGCAGCGTATAGCCGGGGTGATAATCCTCCACGGTATCGTCGGCGGCAATGGTGGGGAAGCCCTGGCGCAGCAACTGACGCGACAGCTCAATATGGCGCGAGAGCCCACGAGCGCGGAGCAGCAGCGGCACGATAGTCGCCATATCGCGGGGGCCAAAGAGGCTTGGCGCAATCAGCACCCCCACGTATCCCTGAACAGCCACCAGGTCGAGCAGAGCGGCGATCTCGGGGTCGGCGTGGATCATATCAGCGACGCGCAGGGCGCTCAGCGCACGCCAGAGATGCACAATCGCCTGGCCGTAGACATCGCCGCCACGGACGAAGCGCACATACGCCTGATCGAGCCAGACCACCGCACGTTCATCGCCCAAGGCGGCGGCCGAGCCACCGAGGGCCAGCATCAGGCAGGCGGCGGTCCACTCATCACCGGCGGCGGCAGCGATCTGCAAGCCTTCCTGGGCAAAGGTCTCCGCTCGCGTCAGATCGCCCGCATGGCCGTGCAGCAGGGTCAGTCCCATCATGCCCTCGGCACGGGTACGAGCTACGCCAACCTGATCAATCAACTGTATCGCGGCGGCGTAATGGGTCTGGGCTGGGCCAATATCGCTAGGAGAGACCATCTGGTAGGCGTGGCCCAAACGGAGCTCGGCAATCGCCTCCGTGAGCCGTGACCCCGACTGCTGGGCCTCCATCAAACTGCGCCGGGCCATCGCCAGAGCGCGAGTACCGCCCCCGAGCATCGAGTAAATCATCGAGAGTAACAGTAGCGGTTCGCGGTGGGCACCACTCTGTAGGCCCGCATCACCCAACCCAACCTCGTCCCGCAATTGGGCCTCAAGTTGCTGGCGGGCCTCATCAAGCCGACCGGCGCGCAGCAGCAGGCGCGGCGGCACCTTGCCAGTCGGACGAGATACGCCCGCCTCGTGTCTCGTGCCGCCTGTCTCCTGCACGTGCGCCGCCCGCTCAAGGATCAGCGCTACATCAGCCCGCCCATGATTGGCCCAGTTCTCGGATTGGAGTCGCAGGAGTTCGGCTCGCTCAGATGTCCGTGTACGCGGTAGCAACTTGAGCGCTCGCTTGAGCAGATCGGTGGCCGGGGTTGGCTGCACTGTGTCAAGATACACCTCGGCCTTGCCGCGCAGCGTCCGCACCTGGCCATCAATATCGCCCACGGCGGCGAAGGCCAGCCCGGCGGCAGCGTACGCCGACAAAGCAGCATCGAATATGCCGAGACGGCGCAGTGCAGCGGCCTGTACCTCGATCAGGGCAGGCGGCTCACCGACAAACGGGAGCAGCCGACGCACCCAGGTCAGGACACGATCCGGATGACCAGCGGCGAATAGTGCCGGGGCAGCGTGAACCAGAGCGCCCACCGCCCCCACGTCACCAGCCGCAGTGAGGTGATGCAGGACGGCCTCGCCATCGGCGCGGGCACGATAGTGCGCGCTCAGGCGCAAATGCAGGTCGGCCCACTCGTCAATCTCGCTCTGGGCGCGGCGTGTGAGAAAAGCGTGGAAGATCGGCTGGAAGATCAGCCGCCCATCCGAGTCTGTAGAGAGAAAGAGTTGGCGTCGTCGGATCTCTGCGAGCAAGGGCATCGCAGGCGTATCGCCCGACAGCAGCCCCGCTGCCTCAGGGTCGAGCCAGCGTAGGGCTGAGGCGCGCAGCACAAAGTTGCGTAGATCGGCAGGCAGATCACCAAGAACCACATCAGCGAGATAGGAGTCGAGCGGTGCGGCACGCATATCGCCGGGATGTAAACCAAGGGCGGCCCGCCAGTCGGTTGCACTCAGGGTGGCCTGAAGTGCCAGCGGCCAGCCACAGGCCACCTTGACGATCTCCTCCAGATCAGCATCAGCGGGCGGCGATTGACCCGCGCGGGCGAAAAGATTGCGCAGATCGGCGGCAGTGAATGCGAGATCGGCAGAACCAAGTTCGAGCAGTTCGCCGCGCAGTCGGGCCGTATCCATGCCGGCCAAGCTCGGTACAGCCCGCCCAGAGAGGGCCAGATGCAGGCGAAGCGGCTGCACCGCCATTAGTCGCTCGATGATCGCTCGCTGATCCGGGCGCTCGTCCGCCAGATGGTAATCATCAATAACTAGCAGGGTCTCGTCATCAAGGGCAGCGGCCAGTTCATTCACCAGCGCATCAAGTGCCGCAGAGATCGTCCCGGCGTCGGCCAGGGTGCCAATACGCGACTCGTCAATCGCAACCACCGGACGAAAAGCGGCTGCAAGATGACGCAGCAGCAGGCGCGGATCGTCCTCGTCGCTCACCCGACACCAGGCCGCCGGCCATCCGCCATAGACCGCCAGTGCGGCCAGGGCCACCGTCTTCCCGCTACCGACCGGCGCACTCACCGTGGTCAGCGGGTACTCCATCACGTCGGCCAGCGCAGTCTCAACCTTTGCTCGACGCAGCAGGCGCGCAGGCTGAACAGGCGGAGTCAGGCGAGTGAGCAGCAGCTCATACCCGCCGACATCATTGTCGCTGAACTCTTCTGTAACCACCTGGCGTACCATACACCTGCCTGACAGCCCGCTACCAGAGCGCGCAATCCCACTCAGCACGCTCACTGCGCACGTCCGACAGGGCTATTCTACTACCAAAGGGAAATTTTATGGCGAGCGACGACACCGGCACGCCGGAAGATCAACTGCGCCAGCAGTACGCTGGCGCAGCCGATATGATGCTCCGTTCAGTGCGGGCATGGAGCGATCTCCTGACCACCAGCACCGACATGGCCTTCGATGTCGTACTCAAGAACTGGGACTATAGCCGCAGCCTGCGAAACTCCGCAGAGCAGGCGGTTGCCGACACGATCAAAACTCAGCACCGGCTCAACCGAGAGATGCTCCAGGCGTGGCAGGGCTATTCTGACGACGTAAAAGAGATCATCGAGAAGCGTGGGACATAGTTTTTACTACATAAACACGCCGCCATTCACATTGATCTGCTGTCCGGTGATGTAGTCGGCATCAGCGGCCAGGAACAGCACCGCCTTTGCCATCTCCTCAGGCAACCCGAAGCGTCCCATCGGGATCTTGGATTTGATCTGATCCTGGACAACCTCAGAGACCTTCGAGAGCATGTCGGTAAGGGTGAAGCCGGGGGCCAGCGCGTTGACGGTGATGTTGAACTTCGCCAGTTCAATCGCCGCCGTCTTGGTAAAGGCGATGATCCCGCCCTTTGACGCAGCGTAGTTGGCCTGACCGAAGTTACCGGCCTGCCCAACATACGAGCTAAGGTTGATGATCCGGCCAAACTTCTGCTCGATCATCACGGGCATGGCCGCTGAGGTACACCAGTAGACGCTGTTCAGATTGGTGTTGATCACCGTCACCCAGTCCTCATCGGTCAGCTTGCGCATTGATTTGTCGCGGGTGATGCCAGCGTTATTCACCAGCACATCAATCCGTCCCCAGTTTTCCACGACCTTCTTGACCATGGCCCGCGCCTCTTCCGAGACAGATACATCGGACTGACTCAGCATGGCAGTGCCGCCGAAGCTCGCAATCTCATCGGCCACGCTCTGGGCACCTGTCACATCGTTGTGATAGTTCAGGGCAACCTTTGCACCCTCCTTGGCCAGCAGCACCGCAATCGCCCGGCCAATCCCCCGCGATGCCCCGGTTACCAGGGCCACCTTTCCATCGAGCTTACCCATGTGTGAAGATCTCCTTACGTAAGAGTGCAGAGTGCAGAGTGCGGACTGCGGATTGTGGACTGTGGATTGTGGATTGTGGATTGGCCCATAGCCATCTCAATCCACAATCTGCAATCTACAATAACTACAGTCGCTCAAAAATAGCCGCGATGCCTTGGCCACCGCCGATACACATCGTGACGAGGGCGTAACGTACCCCGGTGCGCTGTAGTTCGTATACCGCCTTGACGGTCAGAAGTGCCCCGGTGGCCCCGATGGGGTGGCCCAGCGAGATACCGCTGCCATTGGGGTTGACCTTCTCCGGCGGCAGATCCAGATCGCGGGAGACGGCCAGCGCCTGGGCGGCGAACGCCTCATTCACCTCGAAAATATCAATGTCGCTGATTGACAGGCCGGTGCGCTCAAGCAACTTGCGGACAGCAGGCACCGGGCCGATGCCCATATACTTCGGCTCAACGCCGGCGTGGCTGTAGCCCACCAGCCGCGCCAAGGGCTTGTAGCCGCGCTGCTCTGCCACGCCGCGCTCCATCAGCACCACTGCCGCCGCCGCATCGTTAATGCTCGATGCATTGCCCGCCGTCACCGAGCCATCCTTCTGGAAGACCGGGCGCAGCTTGGCCATGCGCTCAAGGGTGGCGTCGTGGCGCACATTCTCATCGGTGTCGAAGAAGCCCGTGCCGCCCTTGATCTTGATCTCGATCGGCAGGATCTGGCTCTTAAAGATCCCGGCGTCGAGGGCGTTTGCCGCACGCCGGTGGCTCTCGACCGCGAGGGCGTCCTGATCCTGGCGGCTGATTCCCCACTTCGCCGCCACATTCTCGGCGGTGATACCCATGTGGGAATCATCGAAGGGGTCGCTCAGGGCACCAACCATCATGTCGAGCATCTTCGCGTCGTTCATACGTGCGCCCCAGCGCATTGTCGGCGAAGAGTACGGGCTGCGGCTCATCACCTCAGCGCCGCCAGCCACACCGCCATCCGTATCGCCCAACAGGATCGCCTGAGAAACCGATATGATCGCCTGCAACCCGCTGCCGCAGAGCCGGTTCACATTAAAAGCGGGGGTCTCTACCGGAATACCGCCTTTGATGGCGGCAATACGGGAGAGGTACATATCGCGAGGTTCTGTGTTGATGACATGACCAAAAGCGACGTGACCCATCTCGGACACATCAACACCGGCACGGGCCAGCGCCTCGCGAACAACCAGAGCGGCCAACTCAGACGGCGGCTGATCCTTCAGGCCACCGCCAAAACTACCAATAGCGGTGCGGACACCGCTGAGGACAACGACTTCGCGAGCAGAACTCATGACGACCTCCTTGTCAATCCGCAGCACACGGACACGCGGCATGTGTACGTATTTCGTTATGATAGCTGCATGGAATGGACATCATTATACCAGCAATGCCCATGTGAGCGGGAAAGAATCGGCAACGGATTTGAGCCAAGGTCGCCAAGAATAGCAATTTGACCACGGAATGAAAAAAGTAACTCAGGTGTAACCATATTATGTTAAAGTTCACCCATCTCATTTCCGAAAGCAGAGATAGTATCCCCACAATAGCTCAATAGGAGGCGGGTCATGGCGCAACGCACTGAAGCGACCGGCAGCGTGGCATTGAAGGATGGTAGGACGGTGACGATTCGCCCACTTTTGGAGCAAGATCGCACTGCCCTAGCGAACTTTGGTATGGGCCTGCCAAAAAACGATCTTCTGTATCTTGAAGATGATTTTCAGAACCCTGAAATTATTTCACGACTGATCAATGCGAACGCGGCGGAGAACTGGCGTCAGGTAGTCGCAGTCACCGATGAAGGCTCGATTGTTGCTTACAGCGGTGCCCTGCGCATGCCCGGCTGGTCTTACCATGTGGCGAACATTCGCCTGATTGTTGACCGAGGCTGGCGACGCAGTGGTCTGGGGATGTATATGGCCCAGGCGATTGTGGACGCGGCCCGCGAGCTGGGTGCCACCAAAGTAACGGTGGATATGCAGGTGGCTCTGACTGCAGGCCAGGCCATCTTTAGTCATCTAGGCTTCGCCGTAGAGGGCCAGCTTGCCCGCCACGCCATTGATCGCGACGGCAACCTCCACGATATTGTGATCATGTCGGCCTTCGTGCGAACCTAGCCCCAATTCCCCCTCACCCCCGGCCCCTCTCCCTAGGGAGAGGGGAGTGGATCGCGTTCTGGTGCGAAATACTCCCCCTCTCCCGTTCTGGGAGAGGGGTTGGGGGGTGAGGGCTGCGCGGCAACGAATTCCTTAAAGCGTCCCGGCAATGATGATGCATGCCGGGACGTTTCGCTGTACTCCGCGTGACAGCGTGACATCTGCCCTACTGTCTGTTCCCTACCCCCTGTTCGCAGTTGTTGCGAACAGGAGTATAATCGCCTTAACATCCTCGCGGATTCTGACCAAAAAGCGGCATACTGCGATACCCCGCTTGCGTGTGCCTTGAAGGAAGGAAGCGAATATGACAGGGGTTCTGACTCTCTCCCGCTCGTCCATTGGTAAGAAGGTGATCATGGCGGTTACCGGCGTATTCCTGGTGACTTTTTTGGTCATCCACATGTACGGCAACACGAAGATGTTCTACGGGCCGAAGGTGTTCAACGAATACGCGGCAGGCTTGCGCGACCTTGGGCACCCCGTCTTCGGGCGTGAGCATTTGCTGTGGATTATGCGGGTGCTGCTGGTGACTTCGGTGGTAGGGCATATCTGGTCGGCTACAGCTCTGACGGCGCAAAGCCAGAAAAGTTCCTACGCCCACGGGGTGAGCAAGATGAAGCGTTACGCGAAGAAGGAGCGCCGCACCGGCTACGCGGCCTACACGATGCGCTTTGGTGGGATTGTGATCTTCCTCTTTATTGTTTTCCACCTGCTGAACTTCACCTTTGGCGTGGCGGGCTACGGTGCGAATGAGTATATCGGCGAGCATAACGGGGTCTACAACGCCTATAACAATGTGGTGATCAGCTTCCTGCACTGGCCTGTGTCGCTCTTCTACATCCTGGCGATGTTTGCCCTGGGCCTGCATCTGTTCCACGGTGTCTGGAGCGCCTTCCAGACCTTGGGGCTGAACAACCAGAAGTACACCGTCACCTGGCGCGGCGTGGCTATGCTGGTGACGGCGCTTGTCATCCTGCCGAATATCTTCTTCCCCATCGCGGTGCTGAGCGGGATTGTGCATCTTTAGAGGTCAGGGGTCAGGGGTCAGGGGTCAGGGGTCAGGGGTCAGGGGTCAGGGGTCAGGGGTCAGGGGTCAGGGGTCAGGGGTCAGGAGGCAGGAGGCAGGAGGCAGGAGGCAGGAAACGCAGTCTTCTGACATGCTCAATCTGACACCCGACACCTGACACCTGACACCCGGTACCCGGCACCTGAAACCCGGCACCTGAAACCCGACACCTGAAACCCGGCACCTGAACCCTTAGTTTTTGGGCAACAGGCAACATATGCCTCCGGCCTTCAGGAGCGAACGAAATATGAGCGAGACGAAATCAAAGGTGAGCGCGACGATACCCGTTCTGGGGTCACAAGCACCCACCGGGCCAATCGAGGGTCGCTGGGATACACACCGCTTTGAGATGAAGCTGGTCAACCCGGCTAACCGGCGACGCTATACGGTGATTGTCGTGGGATCGGGGCTGGCGGGCGGCGCTGCGGCGGCTACCCTCGGCGAGATGGGCTATAACGTCAAGTGCTATTGCTACCAGGATAGCCCGCGCCGCGCCCACAGCATCGCGGCTCAGGGCGGGATTAACGCCGCCAAAAACTATCGTAACGATGGCGACAGCGTGTTTCGACTCTTCTACGATACGGTCAAGGGCGGCGACTTCCGCGCCCGTGAGAGCAATGTGTACCGTCTGGCCCAGGTATCGGTGAACATCATTGACCAGTGCGTGGCCCAGGGCGTGCCCTTCGCCCGCGAGTACGGCGGCTACCTGGACAACCGCTCCTTCGGCGGTGCGCAGGTGAGCCGTACCTTTTACGCACGCGGGCAGACCGGCCAGCAACTCCTGCTGGGAGCCTACTCGTCCCTGGCTCGTCAGATCGCCGCCGGTACGGTGAAGATGTTCCCGCGTACCGAGATGCTCGATTTGGTCGTGGTTGACGGGCGCGCCCGTGGGATCATCACCCGCGAT
>CAIXLU010000183.1 GCA_903920315.1 uncultured Oscillochloris sp. | reverse complement strand
TGAGATCATGGGCTGTCCCGAGCCTCCGCGCCGGTTGGCCTATCTCGTATTTTTCGCGATCAGATCACGGAAAAACCTCGCGCTCGCCTTCCACGTCCGCCGCTGGGTCGCGTAATCTACGTGGATCAGGCCGAATCGTTTAGTCTTGCCTTGGGCCCACTCAAAGTTGTCAATCAGCGACCAAACGAAGTAGCCGCGCAGGTCAATTCCTGCGTTGATTGCTCGCCGCGCCGCCGCGATATGCGCCCATAGGTAGTCAATGCGCGTTGCGTCGTTAATGCTGCCGTCTGGCTCAACCAGATCATCGAAGGCTGCACCGTTCTCGGTGATGTAGAGGGGGATGTCGGTGTACTCAGCAACCTTCTGAAGCGCCTCGACAATACAGTTCGGGTAGATCTCCCAGCCCATAGCCGTGGTCGGGCCGTGCGGCGGAATCTGCCGCGCACCGACCAGAACGTCGCGCCAGTCGGCGGTATGGACAATCCGGGTGTAGGTGTTCACGCCCAGAAAATCAATCGGACGGCTGATGATCTCCATATCGCCGGGGCGGATGGGTGGGCGCATCAGACGCCGCCCGAAATGCGTAAGCATATCCTCGGGGTAACATCCGCGAAACAGCGGCTCTAAAAAGATGCGGTTCATGGCCCCATCAACACGTCGGGCGGCGCGCACATCGGCGGGGCGCTGAGAAACCGGGTGATGCGGCCAGATCATCAGCACGATGCCGATCTGCGCCGCCGACAGATTCGCGGCGCGGAAGGCGTCTACCGCCATACCGTGCGAAAGTAGCAGGTGATGACCAACCGGCAGGATCGCCCAGGGATTGCGGCGACCAGGGGCATTCTCGCCGTTGCCATAGCCATAGAATCCCTGGATGAAGGGTTCGTTGTGGGTCGCCCACAGGGGAACATCATCGCCCAGGGCGTGGAACAGAAAGCTGGCGTATTCGGCAAAGCGCATGGCCGTATCGCGGTTCGCCCAGCCGCCGCGATCCTCCAGCGCCTGCGGCAAATCCCAGTGGTAGAGCGTCGCCATTGGCGTGATGTTATGGCGATGCAGGGCCGCGATCAGCCGACGGTAGAAATCGAGCCCGGCCTGGTTTGGCCGTCCGCCGCCGTTGGGAAAAATACGCGGCCAGGCGATACTGAAGCGGTAGGCGTTGAGTCCCATCGCCGCCATGTGATCCACATCCTCCGCGTAGCGGTGGTAATGGTCGCAGGCCACATCGCCGGTTGCGCCATCGGCGATCACCCCCGGTCGGCGCACAAAACGATCCCAGATACTTTCACCCTTGCCATCCTCGTCCCATGCGCCCTCGATCTGGTAGGCGGCGGTGGCCGCACCCCAGAGAAAGCCGGGCGGGAAATCTTGTTTGTCGCTCATAGATCCCCTTCGGGCTGTGCTGCGGTCGGATGCGTCTAGCATAACACATACAAAAAGATACCCCGGCGAGCTTGTTCGCCGGGGTACCTTTTTGGCAATAGACAAGGTTTCAGGTACCAGGTTTCAGGTTTACCGTTTGTAGTGCAGGCTTCCAGCCTGCCAACACGCATCTGGCGTGCTGGAAGCCCGCACTACGTGCTACCTTGCGATGACCCGTTTGATGGTGCGACGGCTGGCAGCATGACCCTTTTCAGACAGCTTCTCAGCGTGACAGAGCGATTTTTGCTAAGGCGCTCTGAAACCTGAAACCTGAAGCCTGAAACCTGAAACCTAGCACCTGAAACCTACCGCAGCGAGACACTCAACCCATCAATCAACTGCTGCTTCTCGGCGTCGGTGAGCTTGGCTTCGGGGTGCATAAGCAAGAAGTCCTTCGTAGGCATCTTGCCACTGCGGACCGCCCGCGTAACCTCATCAACTTCGACACCACGGACGCCCCATTCCGATAAGTTCAGCTTCTGGCGGCCCTCGATAACGTGGCGTGTCACCAGCCAGGAGACCGGCGCGATCTTGCTGTACCAGGGCCAGATCGTCTCGTTGCTGTGGCAATCGTAGCAGGCGCGCACGGCGAGCGCCCGCGTCTCCGGTTTGTCCCACGCCGGTTCGGCAACGGGATTCGGGTTCGTCTGCCATCCGGCCATTGCGATGATCGGGAAGGAGATAACCTGGACGAGAGCGAAGAGGGCGATGACGGTGATAACGAGGTTACGGGGACGAAGAAGGGTGCGTAGGAGCGAAGGACTGGCGGGAACGGTGCTTTCTGTGCGGGGCGGGTTAGTCGGCGTACTCAAGGGTAGGGCTCCTCCTGGGGTTCGATATGACGCGAAGTAATGATGTACCGATTGACGGTGGTATGGTAGCGGAACAATCTTGGAATGCGATTGGAGGCCGTAGTACTCTCTTACGACCGAGGGGCAATCGGCAGCGTGAAGAAGAAGGTGCTACCCTCGCCAGGGATACTCTTAACCCCAACTGTACCGCCGTGAGCTTCGACAACCAGCTTGCAGAAAGTGAGGCCGAGGCCACTGCCGTTACCGCGCCGATTGTCAGCTTGCCCAAACTTCGTAAAGATTTTATCAAGATCGAGAGGCTTAATGCCCATGCCGAAATCGTGTACCTCCACATGCACGAACCCTGCCCTCTCGGCATGTGCGGTGCGTACCTGAATGTGTGAGTCCTTCGCGCTAAACTTCAGTGCGTTGTCAAGAAGGTTCTGGAGAACGCGCAAGATAAGGTCGTGGTCGGCCATCACACGCAGATCCTCGGCACATGGCTCAAGGCTGATTGTCACATTCTGCTTGTAGGCGATCATCGCCATGCGCGAGATCGCACGTTCTGCCAGGGGGGGCAGTTCAATCGGCGCACAATCGAGGGGCATCTGCCCGACCTCCAGGCGGCTGATATCGAGCAGCAGGTTGATCATATCGAGCAGATGCTGGGTACTCGCATACGCGATGTTCAGAATATCGCGCTGAAGCTGAGAAATCTGGCCGCCGGTGCCGCGAAAGATCATATCAATGGATGTAATCACACTTGTTAGCGGGCTGCGCAGATCATGAACTATCATATTGGTCAGATCCTGGCGCATGCGCTCCGCATCCTTTGCGGCGGTGATGTCGCGTACCGTAAGCAAAATCGGCCAGTGATGCGCGGGGCGCTTATGCTCATGCTCATGGTTATTTTCACCCTCGGGAACAGCCCGTAGCACGCTCCATTCCAGAGCGCGGGCGAGGGAGATCGCCGAGGTGAGTTGTCCACACACAAAACGCTCTCTGCCGTCGGCTACGCTCGCGAGGCCGATAGAGAATTGTTCAAAGTCACTCTGTCCATAGGAGGCAATTGCCTGCCAGCGTGACAGCAGTTCACTGATGGACATTCCTTCAAGCGTCATTGGCCATGAGGCAAGATTAACCAGATCGCGGAAGGCGTCATTGACCACGGCAATGGTGCTGGCTTCATCTACCAGAAGCATGCCTTCGCGGGTTGATGCCATAATTGAGGCGAGTTGGTCGAGGCCGCGCCGCACGGCCCCGAAGAGCTGAAGGCTTTCAACAGCGACGGCGGCCTGACCGGCGAAGAGGCTCAGACTCTCGATCTGTGAGGGATGCGGCACATTGTCGGCGTAGCCGATACAGATGGCCCCAAGGATGCCACGGGTGGCGCGCAGCGGGATCGCCACAACAGCATCACTATCGGCTTCGCCAGGGCGCATGGTCTGTGGACGACGAAGCAGGATCGCCTCACGAGCTAGTTGCTCAATCGTTATGAGACTGACAGGGGCGGCATCAATCTGTACACCGAGGATCAGGGTGCCGGGCGTACCCTGAGGATGCCAGAGCAAGACGATTCCCCAGCGTCCCTCGCTCTGGGCCATCATGCCACCCAGGGTCATCTCGTAGATCTCCTGAGGTGAGCGCAGAGTCGTGTTAAGAGCCATGCCCAGGCCATTCAGCGCCGTCAGGCTGCTCAGGCTATGCTGGAGGTCACTATAGAGTTGGGCATTCTCTAGGGCCACGGCTGCTTGGTTCGCAAGAATGTCGAGGATTTGCACGTGTTCAGGGCCGGGCTGCATCCCATCCTCGGGGTCGCTAACCGAAATTAGGCCGAGCATATCGCCGCGACTATTACGCAGTAGGCTGAGCATCGCGTTGTACGAATGCCAACTACCAGACGGGACAGGCATTGTGTTGGGGGCGTAGACATGGTCTCGCACGCCTAACGGTTGCATATGCTCGTCGCAACGCCGGTCAATCAGGTAGGTCAAGGGACTACGGCGAAACTCGGGGCGCAGCAGGGTATGCAATTGATCGAGGGGCGTGTGTGTGGCGCGTATAAGTTTAAACATCTTGGCAACCGGCCCAGCGGCCAAGACATACTGTAGGTAGGGTTCGCTGCTGTTGCCGTGCTGAACAAGGGCGATCATGCAACTGCGAAAACCAGCACTCTCGGAGACAGACTGAATGATCGCGTGAAGCAAATCCTCACGGTTGCGCTCAACCCGCAGCGTATTTGAGGCGAGTAGGATACGGTGGAGCCGGTCGTTACTTCGGTCAAGCTCCTGGAGACGTCGGGTGAGAGTCTGATCAATCTGGGCGAAATGATTGGCGTTCTCCAGGGCGATGACGGCGTGGTCGGCAATCACCTCCAGCAGCGCACGATCCTCCTCGGTGAACGGGGCATCATCACGCCGATTGAGGATTTCGATCACACCCCTGATTCCGTCAATCCCGCGCAGAGGCACGGCCATCAATGAGCGGATGAGGATGCCGGTATCGGCATCGGTGGTGTCATAGAATCGGCCATCTCCACCGACGTTATTCACCACCGCAGGCTGGCCGCTACTGGCGACATAGCTCGCCATACCGACGCCTGAAGGTAGGCGCTGGCCGATGAGTTGATGTCCGGCGAGGCCCTCGGCATAACTAAAGACAAGCTCGCCGGTCTGCGTATCGAGGATCAGCAGCGAGCCTTCTTCGGCGTTGAACAGCTCCTGGGCCTGCTCGATAATCAGCGAGGGTACCCGCTTCGGATCGAGCGTCGAGGTAATCGTACGAGTGATCCGATTGAGAGACTGCATATGGCGAGCCTGCTGCTCAGCCAAAAGCAGCATCTGGGCGTTGCGGATCGGACGGGCCGTCTCCTCGGCGAGGATGAGAAACAGTTCGCGCTGAAGTGGCGAAAACCGCACATCTGGGTTGGTGCTGAAGCAACTGATCACGCCATGGATCCGCTCACTGTCACGAAGAGGGGTACCCAACCAGGCGCAGGTTGTGGGGCCAGGGAACATGTAGAGGGGCGGCACCCCGTGATGGATACACGTCTCGGTGTAGTCGTCGGTGAAGATTGTGGTTCCGGTCTGGAGGATTGTGCCGGTGAGCCCAGCGCGCTGCCCCCAGAATCCCCGGTGAGTAACCCGCTCGCCATCGTATGACAGGTAGGAGAGATTGATCCAGTCGCTCTGCTGGTAGCGTAGTACCACCAGAAAGCAGACACACCCAATGTTCTGCTGGGCGATCCGGTTCAGTTGCTCAAGCAGGGCGTCGAGGCTGAGCGTGTCACGCACCTGGGAGATCGCTGCGCGGAGTTGCTGATGTCGAGTGCCTGCATCATTGGGTGCTGGCTGTAGGGCACGGCGAGCCATCCCGAGAACGGCGGCGAGCAGTGTGAGCGCCTGCTCCTGGCGGGATGACCAGTATCCAGGAAGAACCTGCACCCAGCCTTCAAGCCGCCCCCCGTAGCACACAGGGACGTAGCCAGGATGGTCTGTACTCCCCATGATCAGCGTGCCAGTGCGTAGCCGATCCATCACAGACGGATCATCCGACATATCGTCGGTCGCCCATACCAGGGTGGAGCGGCTGTCGGGTAGAATCTCATGGAGCGCCAGCAATGCCCGCCGCACCAGATCTGCACCATCTCTCGCATGGGCGATCTCGGCAACCAAGATCGCCCATGTGGACGGCAGGCATTCCTCGTCTAATGTGGGCTGGCTCATAGTCAAAGTGACACTATCGAAGGTATTGGCATCACCCGTCCATACTACCAGAACGACCGCCCTTTGACAATTTGTTTAGACAAGGTTTCAGGTGCGTGGTTTCAGGTTTCAGGTCGAGCGCATTAAGATGCCACATTCTGGCCTGAACTGTAAAGTATCTGCGAAACATGCCTTACAGGATATACGTGAGTCTATGGACATTCCACGCTTTACCGACCTGCTCGAAGGCCGGGTCGGCACGATCACCATCAGCCCTAATGGCACGCAACAGATTGATGCCCCACCCGCCGGGGCGATCCTCTCAGGCGCGTTCAACCCGCTGCATGCAGGGCACCTGGGCATGGCCGCCGCTGCTGCCACCTTCTGTGGCACGCCGGTGACTTTTGACCTGGCCGTGCGCAACGCCGATAAGGGTTCCCTCGCCGCTGCGGAGGTCGTCCGCCGAGCCGCGCAGTTCACAGGCAAGGCACCCCTCGTCCTTTCGGCGGCACCTCTCTTCGCACAGAAGGCGATCCTCTACCCTGGGCGTATCTTCGTGATCGGCTACGACACTGCCGTGCGCCTGCTCGACCCACGCTACTACGGCGGTGAGTCGGCCCTGCGTGCCGCCCTCGACCACCTGCGCGCCGCTAACTGTCGCTTTCTGGTTGCCGGGCGGCTCACCTGCGGTCGCTTCCAAACCCTCGCCGACTTGACGATCCCCGCCGACTACGCCGATATTGCCGAGCCCATCCCCGAGTATCTGTTCCGCGCCGATATCTCCTCAACGGAGTTGCGTGGGTAGGAATGTAAAAAAGGTATGGGCGGCTTTACCGCCCATACCTTTCTATATCTTGACCGGTAGTCCGTCTACAGAACGTAGCCCTTCTTTCGGGCCACATCCTCCTTGTGCTTACGAAAGAGGATATCGCGCTCGGTGCCTTTAATATCACGGCTATACGAGGCCAGGATCTGCTCAACCTCGGCGTCAATCTCATCCTCGCGCCGCAGATCCTCCACAATATATGTGTAGAGGTGCTTTACCCGAGACGCTCGGCCCTCGCCGCGCCGAGAGCTGGTGCGCTCCTTATAGGCCAGCAAGCCACGCTTCTCCAGTTCGTCGTGCAGCCGCTCGGCGATCCGTCGCACCTTGTCTTCGCTCAGCCGCATCGCGCCCTCCCACTGATGGCCAACCGCCCTCTTCGAAGTATACCACGGCGCACCCGCTAGAGTTGACTCAGCCGCTGGCTCAGCCAGTTCAGCCGCTCGGCATTCACCCGGTAGCAGACCGCCGCGCCCTCGCAGTAGGTCTCCAGCAGGCCGACCTCACGTAGCACCCGCAGGTGCTGCGAGATCGTACTCTGGGCGTGGGGGCCGTCATCAGGCATGTGCAGCAGGATCTCGTTACCGATACAGTCGGGGTGTTGCTGGATGTAGCGCAAAATCTGGACGCGGGCGGGGTTGCCCAATGCTTTGCAGACCATTGCCACGTACTGGTTGTCGGGCTCGGGGTTGGAGTGTGCCGTCAACATCGTCGGCCTCCTTCAATTCTTTCGCCCACTGTACGACGTTGAGGGGCTGGATGTCAAGCCCACATCGGCATATCCGACCTAATCAATCCGCAGTCGGTAGCCCACGCCTGGCTCAGTGATAAAGTAGGCTGGTCGAGCCGGGTCAGCCTCTAGCTTATGCCGCAGGTGCTGCATGTACACACGCACATAATGAACCGCGTCGGCATATTCTGGCCCCCAGACTTCGCGTAGCAGTTGGTGCTGCGTCACTACCTTGCCAGCATGACGCACCAGGATGCTGAGGAGCCGATACTCGATTGGGGTCAAGTGTACCTCATCATCGCCGATAAAGACTTGGCGCATCGCAAGATCGACTCGGAGTTGGCCAACCTGAAAGGGTAGGTCGCGTAGCTCGGGCCGGACCTGTGAGCTGTGCCTGAGAGCGGCGCGGATGCGGGCGAGCAGTTCACCCACGCTAAACGGTTTGGTTAGATAGTCATCGGTGCCGGCATCGAGCAGGGCGATCTTGTCCTGTTCCTGACCACGGGCGGTGAGTACGATGATCGGCGTCTGGATCCAGCCGCGTAGGGCGCGCACTACCTCTAGGCCGTCCATATCAGGCAGGCCCAGGTCGAGGATAATGCAGTCAGGTCGGACAGAGGCGGTCATCTGGACGCCCTCACGCCCGGTGACGGCCTCGACGAGATGGTAGCCGTTGCCGATCAGGCTTGTGCGTAAAAAGCGTCGGATCGGCAGTTCGTCTTCGATCAGCAGAATGGTTTGTTGGGTGCTGCTCATGCGAGATCCTCCTCCCCACACGGCGCTGGCTCTGGCTCTAGTTCAACCCTGGGTGGAACGCCACTGATCGGCAAGGTGAATATGAAGGCCGCGCCGCCCTCAGGCCGACGCTCCGCCCAGATCTGTCCACCGTGGACGCGCACGATTCCCTGGCAGATCGTCAGGCCAAGCCCGGTGCCGCCGCCCGATGGCTGAGTCCCACGGTTGAACTTCTCAAATATCAACCGTTCGTCACCTGGTCTCAAACCGAGTCCATGGTCGGCCACCGTCACCTGGATAGCGCTGGGCTGTGGCGCACCCACAGCGACGGCACTGATACTGATTTGCGCGGCGGGCGGCGTGTACTTCAGAGCATTTTCGAGTAGATTCAGGAACACCTGCTCGATCAATACCGCGTCCAGTGGCACCAACGGCAGGTCGGGCGGAAGGTTGACGCTGATCAACCTGTCGCGCAAACGGGTTTCAAGCCGAGTTAGGGCCGCGCCCACCACCTCCTCCATCGGCTGCCACTCCTTCCGCACCGTCAGCCCACCCGCCTCCAGGCGAGTCATTTCGAGTACGTTTGTCAACAGTCGGCTTAGTCGCTCAGACTCATCGTAGGCATTCTGGATCAGGTCAATCCGAGTGGAGTCGTCCAACATCTGCCAGCCCTCAAGCGTACTGCTCAGGGCACCGGTCACTCCTGCCAGCGGCGTACGCAGATCGTGCGAGACCGAGGAGAGCAGCGAGTTGCGCAGGCGCTCCGTCTCAACCTGTACCGCCGCACGCTGGGCCGCGTCGGTCTGCTCGTGCGTGCGTGTGGTGAGCGTGCTGATCACCAGAGCCACCAGCAGGATGACGACAAGGGTTAGCACGACCCGTGGATTCTCAACGAAGAGAGTGAAATAGGGCTGGGTAAAGAAAAAATTCAGCGCCAGCACACTCAAGCAGGAGGCCAACACCGAGGGGCCGCGCCCGAACCGGCTGGCCACCAGCACGATCCCCGGCAAATAGACCAAGGCGAGGTCGGAGATATTAAAGAAGGGGTGGAGCATGGCGGCCACACCCGTGCAGATGACGACAATGAGAGTGGCCCATGTGTAGTTCATGGGGACATTGTAGCTTGTATAGCAATCCTCTTGGGGTTGTTGCATGGAGTCAAGGCTTTAGCCGGATAAGGCCGCCTAAAGGCTTGACTCCTTTTTATAAGGGAAGTAGATCTTCCTAATCATCCCATCCCAGCACCATGTCACCCTGAGCGCAGCGAAGGGTCTGTCCCGAGACCGGGAGAGATGCTTCGCTGCGCTCAGCATGACCGTAATGGCAGGAACCCATTCCCCTGTCACCCTGAGCGCAGTGAAGGGTCTGACAGGAAACCGGGAGAGATGCTTCGCTGCGCTCAGCATGACATGTCGCCAGGATGCTTAAGAATTTCCGCGTCCCTAACCAGTTTAGGGTTGCTATAGGAGCGACGTATCGGCATCATCCGGATGCCGATACTTCGCCCCCACAAGCTACTTCCCCAGCTTATACGGCACACTGATGATCGTCTTGCCCCGGCCAAACGTCAGCGCCGCACGCAGGATCAGGCCGGTCTGGTTGTGCAGCAACTGCTCCCACCAGTGGGCGGGCACGAACTCGGGCAGGAAGATCAGCAGCTCGTCGTCTCCATAGAGATCGTCAACCTGATCAACGTAGTGTAGTAGCGGCGTGACCAGCGAGCGAAAAGGCGACTCAAGGATGACCAGAGGAATCTCGCAGCCCCACTCGCTCCAGCGGTCGCGGATCTTGGCGCTGCCCTCCGGATCCAGGTTCACCATCACGGCGGTGGCGTTGTCGGGGGCCATGGTGCGGGCCAGTTGGAGGGCGGGCAGCACACCCTTGTGAATGCCGCTCACCAAGACGATGGCGGTAATCCGGCGCACCGCCTGCGGCTTAGAGGCATTACTCAGCGAGAGTTGCGCAGCGATGCTCTGGTAGTGTGCATGGATAGCATCGAAAACCAGCACCATCAGCGGGATGAGAACAAGCACCGACCACGCCCCGTGGGTGAACTTGGTGGCGGCGAGAACTGCCAGTACCACGGCAGTCAGGACCGCGCCGATCCCGTTGATCAGCAGACCTCTGCGCCAGCCCTGCTCACGCTCGCGCAGGTGGTGTCGCACCATCCCGCCCTGCGAGAGTGTGAAGGAGATGAAGACCCCAATAGCGTAGAGCGGCAGCATCGCGATTTCATTGGCCTTAAAGATCACCACCAAGATTGCGGCGAAGAGCGAGAGGACGATGATTCCGTTCGAGAAGACGAGCCGGTCGCCCTGGCTGGCGAAATGACGCGGCAGAAAGCGGTCTTTGGCCAGCAGCGAGGAGAGCCGGGGGAAGTCAGCGTAGGAGGTGTTGGCAGCCAGCACCAGGATGAGCGCCGTAGAGACCTGGATGATCGTGTAGATGGGGCCAACTCCGAAGACGCTGCGGGCGATCTGCGAGATCACCGTCTCATGAGTCAGGTCGTTGGGGATGGCGTGGAGCTGGCCCGCCAGCCAGGTGATGCCAAGGAACATCGTCACCAGGATCGCGGCCATCCAGGCCAGCGTGATGGCGGCATTCTTCGCCTCGGGTTGCTTGAAGGCCGGGATACCATTGCTGATCGCCTCGACCCCGGTGAGTGCCGTGCAGCCAGCGGCGAAGGCGCGCAGGATGAGCCAGAGGCCAATCGCATCGCTGGCGCTAACCGTCGGGGCGACCGACTGTACGACCGGGCGAGCAAAGCCGAACAGTGTGCCAATCAGACCCCAGCCCAGCATGGCGACGATACTGATGATAAAGACATAGGTCGGGAGTGCAAAGATCGCGCCGCTCTCCTTCACTCCGCGTAGGTTGGCCAGGCCAACCACCAAAATGCAGAGGAGCGAGATTTCAACAGAGAAATTTTCCAGGCCGGGAAAGCCCCAGTTTCCGGCAAGGGAGGTGATGGCGGCAACCCCGGCTGAAATGCTCACCGCCACGGTGAGTACATAGTCAATCAGCAAGGCGGCGGCGGCGATCAGGCCGGATAATTTACCGAGATTCTCGTGCGCGACGATATAGGCACCGCCACCATTGGGGTAGGCATGGATGGTTTGCCGATACGAGATCGCCACGACGATGAGCAGGGCGGCGATGCCGCCAGCAACCGGCAGGCCCATACCAAGGGCCGATGACCCGGCAAGGATCAGCACGGAAAGAATCGCCTCAGTGGCGTAGGCCACCGACGAGAGCGCATCTGACGAGAAAACTGCCAGGGCGGTGATCTTGCGCAGCCGCTCGTGATGCTGCTGCTCAGTGGCGATTGGCTTCCCGATTAGCATGCGTTTGAATGACGTAGACATAGCGTGGATCGCTCCTCTCCCTTAACATGCTTGGCCCTCAGGGCGCACAAAAATACGCCGACTCGTCAATCGGCGCGACTCGTCTTCTGCTCGTTCCTGTCGTCGTTGGCGATGTGTGCCGCTGGCGTGAAAATAGCCGATAGCCGATAGCCGATAGCCGAGCATCTATCGTGCGCAAATCGCATATCTGGCGTGGAGCTGTTTTTCCGGGGCGGCATCCTGTGTGCTACGGTCTGATTGTAGCACCGGGATCAGGCAATCTCAATCGGGTTGGCGTAAAGATACTGTAAAAAATAAGGAGGATTCACCCCACCTAAACCCCCAGCGTACCGATGGTATAATGAAAAAGATAAGTACGTATAACCACAAGTGAACTATTTTTGTGTTAACTCAAGACGAGATTCAGCAACTCCCTGATCACTACCAGATTGCGCATATCCGGGTTGCGCCAAATATCGTTCTGGCCCCCATGGCTGGGGTGACGGACAGTGTCTTCCGGCGCATGATCCTGCGCATGGGCGGCTGCGGCTTGGTGAGTACGGAGATGACCAACGCCGCCAGCGTGAGTCCGAAGGCGCTCAAGCGTCACCACTTGCTCGACTTCTACCCCGAAGAGCGACCCCTGACCATGCAACTCAGCGGGAACGAGCCGGATCTGGTGGCCTTTGCGGCGGCCCGCGTCGAGCAACTCGGTGCCGATATTATTGACATCAATTGCGGCTGCCCCTCGCCCAAAGTGACCGGCGGCGGCCACGGCTCGGCTCTGCTGAAGGATCTGCCCAAGCTCGGCCAGGTACTGCGTGCAGTGAAGGCCGCCGTGAGCGTCCCGGTGACGCTGAAGTTTCGCGCCGGGTGGGACGAGGCTCGCCTGAACTTTCTTGAGACGGCGAAGATTGCGGAGGACGCCGGGATCGCAGCTCTGGCTCTGCACCCGCGCACGAAAGAGCAAGCCTACAAGGGTCAGGCCGACTGGAGCCGGGTGGCCGATGTCAAGCACCATGTGGGTATTCCGGTGATCGGCAGCGGGGATGTGGCCGACGCAATGGATGCCTTGATCCGCCTGCGCGATAGCGGGGCTGACGGGGTGATGATCGGGCGGGCGGCGATGGAGAATCCCTGGATCTTCATGCAGATCGCCCAACTTCGCAGCGGCGCACCGATGTTCGAGCCGACGCCTGCCGATAAGCTGGCCTTCCTGCATAGCTACGTCACTCTCTGCCTCAGCGAGATGCCGGAGCGTCTGGCGCTCAACAAGCTCAAGCAACTGATCGGCCAGTTTGCCGTGGGGCTGCCCGGCAGCGCCAGCGTGCGCGCCAGCGTTCACCGTAGCAGCAACGTGACCAACGCTCTGCGGGCGCTGGAGCAGTTCTTTGAGCCTTACATGGTCGCCGTTGTGTAGAGATTATCCTTAGGGACGCGGAAATTCTTAAGCATCCTGGCGACATGTCATGCTGAGCGAAGCGAAGCATCTGTCCCGGTTTCCTGTCAGACCCTTCGCTTCGCTCAGCGTGACATGGTGCCGGGATGGGATGACGAAGAAGATCAGCGTCCCTTAAAACAAGGTTCGCTGGTACTTGACAGTTTAGGTACATGCAGCTCGTCCTGTTGCGGCAAATCTGCAATCTAAAATCTGCAATCTGAAACCTTGTCTTATGCACGACGGCTACATTTTCACCATCGGTATCTGCGGCAGCGCCAGCGGGCTGGCTCCAGCCTGCCTCAACGTAATGCTGGCGGCCATGCCTCCGGTGAAGCGGGCGGCTCTGCTCGGCGATGTGCTGCTGTTCGATGGCCCGCCCTGTCTCGATGATCCGCTGGCTGACCCGATCCGTGCCGATATTGCCGACGCCGAACTGCTGATCATTGTGACGCCGCTGATGGGCGGCGGTATCCCCGATCGCCTGCGCGTCCTGACTCGCGCCGTGGTCGCCACACCGCCGCCTGCCCGCCCGCGTATTGCAGCCTTGGTGGCTCTTGGCTCGCAGCATACCGCTGCCCTCGTCTCCCTGCGCCGCCTCTGCGCCGCCGCTGGAGCCACTATCGTAGGTGAACTCTGGCTGAACGCCGAGGACACGCTCGGTGACGATACCCGCCAGCAACTCGCCGATCTGGCTCGTACCGCCTACGCCCAGGCCCGTAACCTCGTCCCCGAGGCCCTGCCCCAATGAGCGAATCGTACCCGCTGCCCGCGATCCCGGCGGCGAAGAACGCCCTTGGCGATGAGATGCTCTATCTCCTCTTCGCCCGCCGATCCCTCCGCCGCTTCTTTGATCACGTCTGGATGCAGAGCGTTGGGCCGCTGCCCGCGAAGGGCCAGGGGCCGTTCATCTTCTACCTCACCCATACATCCTGGTGGGACGGCTACATCATGATGCTGATCCATCGGCTGGCCCTGGGGCGAGCCTTCGACAGCTACCTGATGCAGGAGGAGAAACAACTGCGCGCCTACCGATTCTTCACCTGGTGCGGAGCCTTCTCGGTGAACCGGCATAACCCGAAGGACGCGGCGAGATCTCTGCGGTACGCGGCGAATCTGCTGCGCGGGGGCAAAGATCGGGCACTCTATATTTTCCCGCAGGGGAAGATCGCCCACAGCGACCAGCGGCCCCTGATCACCTACCCTGGCGTGGCCCGCATCATCGCCCTTACCGGCGATGTCACCCTCTGCCCGGTGGCGCTGCGCTACGAGTTTCTGGGGCAACAATGGCCGCACGCCTTTATGCGGATCGGCCCGACCCACCGGCCCACGAACCCCGCCGATATGAAGGGCACCCTCGCCGAGATTACCGACGGGCTTACCACCGCTTCCGACGCTCTGCGCGATGATGTCGTGGCGGGCCGGACTGATCGCTTTAGGCCACTCCTGTGCGGGCGGCAGGGCATTGATAAGACCTTCGACGCCTTCCTGCGCATGATCCGGCGTGCGTAGGGGGGCAGCAGCATGGCGGATCCCCTACGCACCACCGACCTCCTCGCCAATACGGCGCACCATACGCGGCAGCAGCCGCCAGCCGAGGAAAAACATAATCAGCGCACCGATAAAAGCGGCCATCACCTGACCACGAGCCAAGTTCACCAGCACAAACATTGTCAGGTTGGTCAGATAGAGTGTAAGCGGCAGCCAGGGCCAGAAACTGGGGGCCACTGGTCGTATCGGAGCTCGCATGCCAGCCAGGGTTGCCGCGCGGCGGCGCTCCAGCAGCACCAGCACCAAGATCACACTCGTACACCACCAGGCCGCAAAGTTTGTGGTAGGGATGCCATAGTAGCTACTATGTCCGCTATCATTCCAGGTCCAGTAGTGATTGATATTGACGGCAAAAGGCTCAATCGTCACATCGAGCAGCAGAGCCAAGGATGCTGCCGTGAGTACCTTCGTCACGCTGACCCGCACATCATCCAGCACAGCGCGGTCGGCTCGTGCTAACACATGCTCGCTTGTACCCACAGCGGCACCGACGGTTAGCAGCCATGCGAAGGGGATGGCCATCGGCACAACCCCCCAAATCTTCGGCTGAAGCACATCCGTGTACGTGTAGAAACCGAAGGGAAAGCCGGTTGTTGCCCCAATATGCTCCACCAGCCAGGCCAGAAACAGGATCAGCATCGAGGCGACCACCCCCCAGCGTGAGAAGTTGATACTCAACCAGAGGCCCATCAGAGTGCCTTGAACGATCAGCAGTGCGCTGCCCATCCAGATGGCCCACACAGGAACGCGATCCAACGCCACGAGGATGATCGAGCCAGGGTACAGAAAGACATAGATGCCGAACAACACCACGGAGAGCAGAGTCAGTCGCGGCGAGAGCTGCTGCATGATCAGGCTATTCCTACACTAGATGACAGATTTGTAGTATTACATTCTATTATAAAATCGGCATTATGGCCTGTCAAAGCCCTGCGCTGTTTGGCCCTAACAAAAGATTCACTTGCTCTCATGAGGAGTGGTATGATATGATCCGTGATCATCTCTATTAGCAGAAGAGCAGCGGAGCCACGGACAATTGCCTGCCCGCACAAAGTCAGACCACGGATGATTGCGATGTGTGGTAAGCGGCACATCACGTTGTCATGGGGAGAACGGTATGGGAGCAAACGGCACCCGAGATAGGCCAATACGCATCTTGCTTGTTGAGGACGACAGCCATATTGGTCGGATCATCGAGCTGTCCCTGCCAGAACTCGGCGTTCCCTACGAGTTTGTCTCTGCGATCAGCGCGGAGGACGCGTTGGAACAGTGGCATCGGCAGCCTTTCGATATGCTGCTGACCGACTATAACTTGCGTGGGATGAACGGAATACAACTGATTGAGGAGCTGCGTCGGCAAGGGTTTCGCCCCCCGACCTTACTCGTCACCGCTTATGACTCATCTGTGATGCGCCGAGAAGTGCGCAATCTGCGTATTGATGCATATCTACCGAAGCCGTTCTTTATGGACGATCTGGTAAATGCTGTCCGCCGCCTTTTGCCAACGTCATCCACACACGAAGTAAACGGACCGTAATTCGGATTCGGGTTCCAGGTTCCGGCGGCCGGCCACCGGAACCCGAATCCGCATGGGTGGGATACATCCACAACCCGGTACGAACTTTCAGAAAGCTGTCCTAGTCGAGACGCTGGGTTGTGGACGGGCTGCGGCGCTCGGGATCGGACGCAGGCTCGCCACGGCTGACTGCGTTGATGAAGGGCATGATCGTGTCAATGGGCAGCGGGAAGATGATCGTGCTGTTCTTCTCGACCGCGATCTCGGTGAGGGTCTGGAGGTAACGCAGTTGGAGCGTTACCGGCTCCTTGGCGATAATGTCGGCCGCCTGAGCCAGGATGCCCGACGCCTGAAGCTCGCCCTCGGCGTGGATGAGCTTGGCCCGCTTCTCGCGCTCTGCCTCGGCCTGCTTGGCCATGGCCCGCTGCATGTTCTGCGGTAGCTCCACGTCCTTCACCTCCACAATCGTCACCTTAATGCCCCAGGGCTCGGTCTGCTCATCAATGATCTTCTGGAGCTTCTGGTTGATCGACTCGCGCTGAGCCAGCAGTTCATCCAGTTCAACCTGGCCAACCACGCTACGCAGGGTAGTCTGTGAGATCTGCATGGTCGCCCGAATGTAGTCCATCACCTTTGTCACCGCCCAGTTGGGATTGATCACCTGGAAGTAGAGAACTGCGTTGACCTTGATGGTCACGTTGTCGAGGGTGATCACCTCCTGTACCGGCACG
>CAIXLU010000182.1 GCA_903920315.1 uncultured Oscillochloris sp. | reverse complement strand
GTTGACCCGGCCCTGGGCGACTGGGACGACATCGCCAGGATCGGCGCATGCCACCGGCTCATGGTTGACGCAGTCGTCAACCACTGCTCGGCCAGCAGCCGCTGGTTCCAGGATTTCCTGGCGGGCGAGCCGGGGGCCGAGGTGCGCTTCCATAGCATTGACCCCGCGACCGACCTACGCGGAGTGACGCGCCCGCGCATCACGCCGCTGCTGACGCCCTTCACGACGCCCGACGGCACCCGCCACATTTGGACCACCTTCAGCGCCGATCAGATTGACCTCAACTTCGCCAGCCCCGAGGTGTTGCTGTCCATGACAAGCGTGCTGCTGGAGTACGTGGCCCACGGGGCCAGCATGATCCGCCTCGACGCGATCGGCTACCTCTGGAAGGAGATCGGCACGCGCTGCATCCACCTACCGCAGGCCCACCAGGTCGTGCAGTTCTGGCGAGCCGTGCTCGACGCGGTGGCCCCCGAGGTGTTGCTGATCAGCGAGACCAACGTGCCCCACGCCGACAACATCAGCTACTTCGGCAACGGCACCAACGAGGCCCAGATGGTCTACCAGTTCCCCCTGGCACCGCTGGTGCTGCACGCCTTTGCCACCGGCGACGCCACCACGCTCAGCGGCTGGGCGTGCGACCTGGCCCCGCCCGCGCCGACCTGCGCCTTCTTCAACTTCCTGGCATCCCACGACGGGATCGGCGTGGTGCCGGCGACCGGCATCCTCCGCCACGACGAGGTGCGCGCCCTCTGCGCCCAGGTCGAGCGCCACGGTGGGCGGGTCTCGTATAAAAACAATCCGAGTGGTGATGCGAGTCCCTACGAGCTGAACTGCACATGGTTCGATGCACTCTCCGACCCGCAGGGTGGTGAGCCGCCGCAACTGTGCATCGATCGCTTCATCGCCTCGCAGGCGATCATGCTGGCGCTCCAGGGCGTGCCAGGACTCTATGTTCACAGCCTGGTCGGCTCATCGAATGACCAGGCGGGCTTCGCCGAAACCGGGCGTGCCCGCACGTTAAACCGGGGCCGCTGGGAGCGAGCCGAGCTTGAGGTGCTGCTGGCCGACGAGGCGAGCCGGGCGGGGGCGATCTTCCGGCGTATGGCGGCTCTGCTCGCCATACGGCGCGGCGAGTCGGCCTTCCACCCGGCGGGGCCGCAGCGACTACGTGATTTCGGCGCGGGTCTCTTCGCCATCGAACGCCATACACCCGGTGGAGGCCCGGCCCTGCTCTGCCTCCACAGCGTGACGACCGTGCCCCAGCAGACGCGACTCGCGGTCGCGCCAGGCGCATCCTACCGCGATCTCCTCAGTGGAGAGAGTCTCGTCGCCAGAGTCGATGGCGCGTTGGCCGTTGATCTGGGGCCATACCAGGTACGCTGGCTGAAGGAGTGGGAGTAATGTCTGTGAGCAGATGGAGTCTCATCAGGATTCGCGACACACGGGTCCTCGCGACCCTACGGGCGTTTTCATGTCCGTCCCCATGCGGCTCTCGGCGACCGAGGGGAGGATCACATCCCGGCGGTGACCGATTCCGTCACCGGCGGGCGCGCGACGCGCCGTAGCGGATTCATCCGAAAAGGTTCATTTTCGCTCCAGTTTTTCCCTCCCCCGCCTCCTTATCGGTAGAGTTCACGGGATTAACCCGCGCATAACTCGTCCGATAAGAAGCCTCATCCGAAAAGATCCGTCTTCTGCCCGTGCGCCACATAGGGTACGAGGGGCGATCCCTATGCCTTATCCGCCACCTTTTCCTTGCTTCTCATCGCCTTCGTTGACGGTGTAGGTCAGGGAGTCGCGCCATACTATAGTCAGTCAGATAAAGAATCTGGAAGATTGCAAAATTTACCGCTTCCCAATGCGCTCGCCGATTGGCAATTATAAGATTCTTTATCTGACAGTCTATATTACATCGTCAGGGAGTCGCGCCTCGTCCTGAAATCGGCAGATCTGAATGAAGAACCGGCGAGCGATGAGGCATTGACATCACCTCTATCCGCATGCGTCAGGGCGGGATGTATCTGGTCGCTGTTCTGGATTGGTACTCCCGCTATGTGGTGAGCTGGGCACGGGATGACACGCGAGAACTGCCATTCGTGCGGGAGGCGGTCGATGCGGCACTGTCCATCGCGACACCGCGCATCTGGAATAGTGATCAGGGTAGCCACTTCACCAGTCCGCAGTATACGCAACGGCGGGAGGCGGCGGGGGTACGTATCAGCATGGATGGGAAAGGCCGCGCACGGGATAACATCTTTACGGAGCGGCTCTGGCGCCCGGTCACATACGAGGAGGTCTATCTGCACGACGATGCCAGTCCGCGCGACACCCGCCACGGCATCACCCGCTATCTGGCGCTCTACAATGGACATCGCCCACATCAGTCCCTCGCCTACCAGACTCCGGTGTCGGTCTATTTCGCGCCGCCTCCTATGACATCAGACGCCTCCGGCGGCCCGCATGACCTGCCCACCGCACCGTCGTGACCGATGAAAGGTCGGAAACCGTCACGTTCGGTCGTGCCAGGGGGCGGTGGACAGCTCATATCGGGCATGATTTCACGCACATCGGCATCGATCACGTTCGTGCTTGTGTCAAGCCTTTCGTGCCCAAACTCGGTTCGCGATCTACGGATATCTCGCCAAAACAGTGTCTTGACAACTTGAGCCACTATAGCGGACGAACGCGGGTAATCAGATGTGCCTGCTGTTTACGCACGGTCGCCACACTGACCCGGTAGCCATAGCCGCCATCGGCGACGATCAGGTCGTTGGGCTGGATACGGTCGTAGCCGAGGTGCCCACCGCCGTGGGTGTCGGTCACAATCACCTCGGCGAGCCGCCCAACCGTAAAGTTGTAGGCGAGGTGGAAGCGCCCGTCATCGCCACTGCCACCCATCTGTACCCACCTCGTGGCGTCCACCAGTAGGACCCACTGCCTGCGGGATGAGCCGGAGGCTCGGCGCGGGCGCTGGGACGGCCCGCAGTTCGCCCAAGAGCCAGGCCAGCCACGGGCGGCTCTTCACCCGCCGTTTCCGCCAGGCGACCGCCGAGATATCGGCGACGTCATTGACCACCGCCCAGGCCCCCAGGTGGCGAAAGGAACGCGACAGCAACACATACGCCAGCACCCCGCGTAAGAGGTCGGTCGCGCTGTCCAGCAGGTGCCGGCGGGTGAAGGCTCCCAAGGTTCGGGCTTGGGCCTGCAGATCCCCAGGCAAGTGTGGCACGACTTCGGTCGCCCATAAATCGCTGGCCGCCGCTTGGCAGCCGCTCCCTGACCGCGTATGATGGGGCTGGCGTGGCATGCAATCCTCCGTGGTCGGCTCGGATGTTTGTGTTCACGAGCATACCAGAGATTGCCGCCAAGCCGTCATGCGGCCTTCAGGTGCTTAAGTTTACGCCTATGGGCATCGCTAATGCTTCGCAAGGACGTTTTAGGCGGAATGGGCTGCATAAATACCCCGATTTGTTAGCTCAGACCTCGAATTCAAGAGATGTAGAAATTAAAGTAGCATTGGAGGATAATAAACCTAAAGGTCATTTAGCAAAGCCAGGTTACTACATTACTTGTCGTTATGTATTGGGGAGTACGAACGGCGAGTTCTTGCTCGGTCATCGCGGGGATGTTGCGTGGATATGGGAACTACGATGTGGTAGGCTTGAACAAGAGGATTTTAATACAAGTAATACGGAGGGAGACTCTGGAAAAACGGCTGTTGTCAACAAAAACGGTATGATAAAACTAGAAATAGCCTATTTGGATATGAGGTTTCTGCCATTTTCCCCAAGAGGGCGTGTGTTTCGGGATTATCAGGCGATCTATTCAACCCATCTAGATTTGTTCGAGTAGTGCATTGGCTATCACCTTACCAAGAAGTGGTGGAACAGCATTACCTATCTGCTTGACCACTTGTGCTCTGTTACCCGCAAAGATATAGTCATCCTCAAAGCCTTGTAGTCTTGCACCCTCTCGTGGAGTCAAGGCGCGATGTTGGTATGGGTGAATACATTTATTTGATGCAGGATGGACAAAGTTGACGGTGAGAGTGACACTTGGCATATCTGGCTCTAATACTACAACGAGAACTGGTATACTCCTCGTGAACCGATACCGCAGAGGAGTACCCCATGGCGACCACGACCGTACACAACTTGACCCTCACGCCCGCTGATATCGCGCATCTGGCCGACACGTTGCGCCCTTATCACGAGATCTACGGGTCATTCTTTCCGCGCAGCGAGTCGCGCACGTGGGCGGCACACTACCTGCATGGCCTGCTCAGCCCGCTGGAGCGGAAGTCGGTCGAGTCCGATGGTGATTGCGCAGTTTGGGGCCAGTGAGCGCGCGGTACGCGGGATGCAGCAGTTTCTGACCGACAGCACCTGGGACGATACGGCCATCCTGCGGCGGCACGGGCAGGAAGTGGCGAAAGATCTGGACGATACCGAAGGCATGTTCATTGTTGATGGCAGCGACTTCCCGAAGAAAGGGTGCCAGTCGGTGGGGGTCAAACGGCAGTACTGTGGCCAGTTGGGTAAGATTGCCAATTGCCAGGCCGGCATGTTTCTGGCCTACACCAGCATGCACGGCACGACCTTGCTCGACCGACGCTTGTACCTGCCGCAGGAATGGGTGGACGACCCGGCCTTCGCGGCACACCGCCAGAAATGCCATGTCCCAGAAGACGTGATCTTCCAGACCAAGAACGAGCTTGCGCTGGCCATGCTCCAGGACGTAGTGGCGAGCCAGGCCCTGCATGCACGCTGGTTCCTGGCCGATGAGGCGTTTGGACGCGACACCGTGCTGCGGGATGCCGTGGATGCGCTGGGGCTGTGTACATGGTCGAGGTGCCGTTGGACACCCCGATATGGCGGGACGGGGCGACGCAGGCGACCACGGCGCAGGCCCAGTTCACCGCCCTGCCACCTACGGCATGGACACGCCAGCTTGTTGGTGACGGCACCAAAGGCCCACGGATCACCGAAGCGCACGTGCAACGGGTGCAGGCCCAGCGCGCGGGCCGGGCCGGCCCCGCCGTCTGGCTGATCCTGCGGGTTGACCCGGAAAGCGGCGAGCAGAAAGCCTTCCTGTCCCACACGCCAGAGACCACCACCACCACGCGCATGATCGCCGTCACCGGTCGACGATGGCCGATCGAGGAATGCTTCGAAGTCGGCAAACAGGATCTGGGCATGGGCGACTATGAAGTTCGCAGTTGGACGGGTTGGCACCATCATCTGACCCTCGTGATTTTGGCGCATTTCTTTCTCGTACGGCTGCACCGTGGGCTAAAAAAAAAGTCCCCTGCTGAGCTTGGCGCAGGTCTGCATGCTGCTCAGTGTCCTGCTGCCCTTGCCACCTTGCACCGTGGACACCGTCCTGGCGCGGATTGCCTACTACCACCGGCGACACCTGGCGGCGAGAGTCGCCCATCGCTGCCGCACCGAACGCTGGATCCGAAATATGGATGAACTGATTGGCCCCGCGACCCCGCTGATTGCCCCGCCGGTGCGCGCCTGAGCGTCGTTTGGGTCGGATTCCGTAGCCCTCGTTGTAGTAGGGCGTTGTGCTAGTACACAAACTATATCAAGAGATAACGGATTACTTTCCGAGGCAAACAAGGACGAGAAGTATATGTTTTAAAATAGTTTACTGCCGTGTCCACGCCAAGTGCCTCGCTCATGCTTGCGCATACGCT
>CAIXLU010000181.1 GCA_903920315.1 uncultured Oscillochloris sp. | reverse complement strand
GCGTAGCCCCTCAATCCAGTAGCGTCCCGTCGAGTAGATGATCCCGTACAAAAAGAGTACATCGCCGGGGCGCAGCCAGCGCCGCTCGGCGGGTGCGCCCTGGCCGAAGCGTCGGTCGGCCCAGAGCAGCAGGGAGCCGCCGGTAACATTCCACAGCGACTCGTAGAGAAAGGTGGCGTGGAAGAGCGTATCAGCCGGGTACGTCTGCATATCGCCGTAGGGCGGCAAGCGGCGATCTTCGTCAATCCGCACGCCGAAGGGGAGCGTGGTGGGGCGACCATACGCCTCTTGGTTGAAGAAATTGCCCCAGCGACCGATTCCCTGAGCAATCAAGAAACCCGGCGCAATCATATCAACCCACTCCCAGAAGCGCAGTTTCGCGTAGCGCGTGTAGATCAGCGCTGAGAGGATCGCGCCGATCAGCGAGCCGTGAACCGCGAGGCCACCGGTGGTCAGGTTCAGGGCACTGATCGGATCGCCCGCGAAGCGGTGCCACTCAAAGGCCACGTAGTAGATCCGTGCGCCGCCAATCCCCATGATCAGACCAAGTATCAGTTGGTTCCAAATGTGGTCGGGGTCAATACCGCGAGCCACCGCCCGACGCGAAGCCAGCCAGGCGGCGAACATCGCACCTGACATGATGATCGCGCCATACCAGCGCACGGCAATCGGCAGGCCGAAGAGGTTGATCTGGAACAGAAACGGGCTAAAGGGCGGGTAGAGGCCCATATGGTTCCCCTGTAGAGACGCCCCGGTGGGGCGTCTCTACATCGTTTTCGCATATTCAACCGCGTTGCGGAAGATTGCCAGCCCATCACCAGATTCACGCAAAGGCTCACGAGTCCAGCGCGGGTGCTGCTGGGGCCGAATAGCGTTCTCGGGGTGAGGCATCAGACCAAGGACATTGCCCTGGGCGTTGCAGATCCCGGCGATATTATCTACCGATCCATTAGGATTGGCCGGATAAGTCACTGGCACACCGTCATCGCCCACATAGCGCAGGGCCACCTGGCCACTGGCGCGCAGATTAGTGAGGGTGTCGTCATTGTCCAGGGCGATGCGGCCCTCGCCGTGGGCCACCGGCACCTCGATACTGCGCTCTATGCCGCGTGTAAAAATACAGCGGCTTTGTGGGTCGGCCTGAAGGCGCACCCAGCGACACTCGAAGCGGCCCGAACGATTATCGGTGAGGGTGACGGCAGGCGGCCCAGCATTGCCCGGCAACACCCCAGCCCTTACCAGCACCTGAAATCCGTTGCAGATACCGATCACCGGGCGGCCATCGGCCACAAAATCACGCAGTTGGTCGCCCATACGATGAGCAAGATCGACCGCGAGCAACTTCCCGGCCCCCAGGTGATCGCCGTAGGAGAAGCCACCGGGAATGATCAGCATCGCGTAGTCGCGCAGACGCACAGCACCATCAGCGATCCGGTTGACGTGGACGCGCTCGGCGCTGGCACCGGCAAGCTCGCAGGCCATGGCCGCGTCGCCATCACGGTTAATACCGGGCGCACGGAGGATCAGAACGTGTACACTCATAGTTCACTTTTAACCAGATATTATTACGACCATCGAAACTCGATCTCAACCTCGCCAATCTTGATCCGGTCGCCCTGGGTGAGTCGCTGGGGCACACGGGGGGAGATCAGCTTGCTGTTGAGCATCGTGCCGTTGGTACTCCCCAAGTCGGTGAGGGTATAGAAGTCACCGTCGCGCTGAATAGTCGCGTGGTGGCGGGACGCGATGCCGCGATCATGCTCAGCCAGATCCAGCTCAGGGTAGTGGTTCTGGCGCGGGTCACGTCGCCCGATACGCACGGGCAGCCGGTCAATCGGCAGTTCCCAACTGCGGTGCGGCGAGGTGACCAGCAGGCGCGGCTTCGGCGGCTCGGACAGGGGCGATCCGCAGCCAGCGCAGAAGCGAGCGCGGCCCTTGTTCACACGACCGCAGTGCATACAGGGCGTTTCGTCTTCCTCAGGTGCCGGTTTCCGATCGGGGACAACGGGCGGAGTCGGCTTAGCGGGCGGCGGAGTCGGCTTGGCGGGCGGCGGAGTTGGCTTGGCTGGTGGTTTTGGCTTCGCCGATGGAGGTGGTAGTGGCTTCACCGGCGGAGTCGGCTTCGCCGGCGGAGGGCCAGCGGATGGAGCAGCGACACCAGAGGTTGGATCAATATAAGGCGCATCAAGGCAGCGCAGGATAGCCTGCTCCATCTCGGCACAACTTGCAAAGCGCTGCTCGCGCTGGAGGCTCATGGCCTTAATGATCACCGCCTCGGTGTATGCGTCAACCGAAGGATTAAGCTTACTAATCGAGCCGGGTTGCGGTGTCTGGAGCGGTACCGGCGGCAAGTTTGTAAGCATGTGCATCAGCGTGGCACCAAGCGCGTACACATCGCTGCGCCCATCCGTCTGCCCTTTGCCATACTGCTCAGGCGGGGCGTAGCCAGCCGAACCCATCGCAATCGTATCCTTCGACTTGCCCTTCTTATGGGTACGGGCAACGCCAAAGTCAATCAGCTTAAGTACCCCGGCGGGGGTGAGCATAATATTCGAGGGCTTCAGGTCGCGGTAGATAATCGGCGGGTCGCAGCTATGGAGATAGTGAAGAACCCGGCACAACTGGATACCATAGCCAAGTACCGGCTGCTCTAGTAGTGGGGCGTTTGCCTCGTGGACGCGATCCTCCAGCGTCGTCCCAGGGACATACTCCATCACCAGAGTCGGACGACCCTCGTACTCGAAGAGATCGGCCACAACCGGGAGATTGGGGAAGGCCAGGGAGCGCAGGAGAGCAGCCTCCTGGAGGAAGAGTCGGCGATTATCAGCCTGCTCCTCAGCCGTCAACTCGCCCTGGACGCGCATTTCTTTAAGCGCCCACACACTTGCGTCGCTGGTGCGCTGCACACGATAAACGGTACCCATCCCGCCGCGACCGATCAGGTTGAGTACCGTATAGGTGTCAGTCGTACCGGGCACGATCATGTTGGGGGTCAGCAGATCCTGTCCGCTCACGGGTAGCGCCCCACACTATAGCCAGTCCACCGGCGTAATTATACCACGGCGGGTTGTGCTGGCGTAACGCGCTCCTCTTACCGTCGCGCCTGTGCTACGTACCCTCAGCGTGTTATAATCCGGCAGCAACCAGCAGAGTAACAACAATTAACCGCACTCATATGTATAGATTCGTTCTGATCGTCGGTCTGACTCTGCTTCTTCCCTCCTGTGGATTGGTCGCACAGGCACCGACGGCAACTCCTCCACCAACGGCGACGCCGCTGCCGACGGCAACTCCTCCTCCACCGACGGCAACGCTGCCACCGCCGACGGCAACTCCTCTGCCGACTGCCCGTACCGCTGACGCGGCGGCAGACTCGGCGGATCTGTTATCTGGCGTGCAGGCGGCATCCACGGCTCATCGCTATCGCGTAGAGGTGTCCATGTCCGGCAACGGCACGATGGGTGCCGTCAATCTGGGGAATCCCCAGACCCCTGCCGAGGTTATGGTGCTGAAGGGGGCGTTCGCCGACGCCGACTATACGTTCACACTGACCGGCTTTGTCACTGCCTTGTATGGCAGCAATTCGGCCAAGGGTATCCAAGTTGTGCATGTGGCCGGGCAGGACTATATTCACGGCCCGCTGGCGGTGATTGGTGCGATTAAGGATGCGTGGTATCGTCTGCCAGCGGCACACTCGCAGATGGCGATACCGCCGCTCTACCCTGCTGGTTTGCTCGCTCTGGTCGCACAGAGTGGCGTGAATCCCGCAGGGTTTAGTGTGATCGGCCACGAGCAGATTGATAGGCTGGATTGCCGTCGCTTCAGCGGGGATCGCGCCGTCTCGCTGGCTATTATCAAGAGCCTGGGTGATAGCGGGCTGCCCATTGATACAATCCCCGCGCATATTGAGCGGGCCTCCTCAGAACTCTGGGTCTGTGCTGATGGCTACTTGCATCAGGTGCGGCTGACTGTCGCGGGCTCCACCCCGGCGGCGAAGCCACTACCCTTCGATTTTGTTATCGGCTTGCATATGTACGATTTTGATACCGATGTTGGCATTGCCGTGCCTGATCCGGCCCTTGATATATTACTCTCGCCGTCGCCATAGGGGTATCTGATGTAAGACAAGGTTCGCAGATACTTTACAGTTCAGGCCAGAATATGGCATCTTGACGCGCTCGACCTGAAACCTGAAACCTCACACCTGAAACCTTGTCTAAGGAGAACGCTATGACCCGCTATGTCCTCCGTTTCGTGGCTGCGGCAGCGCTCCTGCTGCTACTTGCCGCGCCAGCCCTCGCCCAGGGCCGGATTGTGTTCACCGATCCGGGTGGACTCCTGGATCGTGCTGCTATCCAGCGCGCCGCCCAGCCTCTGATCAATCGCGGCGCGGAAGTGGCGGTCTACTTTGTGCCAAGTGGTGGCGATAGTGACTTCTCCAGCCGACTGACAAAGGATGGTCTGGTAAAGGGTAACCTGGGTCGCTCGAAGATGATTGCGATCTATGTAACCCTCGCCCCTCGTCCTTATAGCGCCATTCGCTATGGCGACGCATGGAATGCTGCACTTGACATCGAACTTGGCGGAACTCGAAACTACGAACTGATCCGCAAGCAAAAACTTGGTCCTGGTCTCTCCGAAGGAAACTACACCGCTGCATTCACCGCGACCCTGGGAGCGATTGAGGCGGCGATTGTCAGCCCGCCCTCGCCAAATGGGAGCCTTAACATAAGCACGGTGCCGCTAGCAATCCTCGGTCTGGTTCTGGCTGTCGCCATTGGCGGCGGCGCACTGTACAGCAGCCGACGGCGGGCAGCCAAGATCAAGGCCGTTGCTGATCGTCAGCTCAAGGATGCCCGCGAGGGCGCGGCGGCACTGATCACCGACCTCGGCCAGCGCTTCCGCAACGCTGAGGAGAAAGCGGAGTACGACCAAGTCTCCTACGCGCCACGCGATGTTGACCGTCTGCGGGAGGCTCAGGCAGCGGCAAAGGATCGCTTTGTCACCGTGCAAACCCACTTTGACGATGTGGGCGAACAGCTAGAGCGGGACGAGAAGCCGCAGCTCGCTCAGATCAATGCCAGCGCCGCCGCCTACATCCAGGTGCGCGATGAGGCCGCGTCGGTGGTCGAGAATCTGGCTGCCGTTGAGCAGATCCGCGCGAGCCTGGACGAATTGGCCCGTCAGGCGCCGGGGGAGATTGCCCGCGCAAAAAAATCCTAACCGACGCCGCCGCCCGTCTGCTCGATCTGGGCACGGAGATCGCCAATCACACGGCGATCCTTGGCTCAGCCCAGCAGCAGGTGGCCCAGGCCGAGCAGGCGCTTGAGGGGCACGATGCCCGCAGCGCTATCTCGTCCGCCCAGGCGGCGTCGGAGACCGCAACCACCCTGATTGCGACCCTGGATCGCTATAGCAGTATCCGTAGCGGGATTGTTCAGGCCCGCAGTGATGCCGTGAGTCTGGCGGCTGAGGGCTACCGTATGGAGGTGTGTCAGGCGGCACTTGATGGTGCCCGTACCGCCTTGAGCGAGGCGGGGAAGACACTCCAGGCCGGTGGTCCGTCGGCGGCGGAGATCAAGCTCCAGGCCGCACAGACCATGCTTGACGAGGCGGTGGACAACGGCTCCGGCCTAGTAACGCTGCGCCAGGAGAATGATCAGCGCAGTGAAGCGGTTGAGCAGCGTGGCCAGGGCGCGGCCAGCCTGATCGCCGAGGGACGACGCACCTTCGACCTTGTTGACGAGTTTGCTGAGGCTACCTGGAGCGACATTCGCGGTAATGGCAGCGAGGCCCAGGCCGCCGCCGACCGCGCCCATCAGCGTTGGGAACGTGCGTGCCAGCGCAATACGATGGAAGCGCAGGAATTTCATGCGGCGAAGGAGGATCTGGATGTGGCCGAACAGGAGCTTTCGCAGGCGGAACAACTGATCGGCGCAATCACCCAGCGCCTGAAGGATCTGGAGCAGGCCCGCGATACGGCTCGCGCCCTGATCGCCGAGGCCGAACGCAGCATCGCCGCAGGCTGGAAGTTTGTGCGCAGCAACGACGCAGATGTGGGCAAGGCTCCTGAGGTGAAGCTTCAGCGAGCGGCGAACCTGCTCGAACGGGCGCAGAGCGAGGCCCAGGCGACAAAGCCAAACTGGCTGATATTGGTTCAGGACGCCCAGGAATCCGATCAGTTGGCCGATGCGGCGCTGGCTGGCGCACGTACCGAGGCGGAGGATATGGCCAAGCTCCGCCAGCAGTCGGCTCAGGCTCGCCAAATAGCCGCCGCCGAGGTGAAGAAAATTACTCAGTTTGCCGAATTGCATCGCGGTGATATTCAGCAGGCAAACCTGTCGGCGGGCTTTGCGCTTGCCCAGGCACTTGCCCAGGCAGATACCCAGGCGCAGCGCGCCGATCAGCTTGCCGAGGAGCAGCGCCGTGCGGTGCTTGAGCAGGCAATCAGTGCTTACCGCCAGATCCAGGGGCAGACCGATCCGGTTTATAAGGCGGTCTATGCAGATTTCGCACGCTTGGAGCAACTGCGCTCGCAGCTCAATAACGACGTAGCAGCCGCCCGCTCGGCTCTGGGCGAGGCTGAGTCGCTTTCCGGCCAGGTGTCAGGACATAAGAAGAATCGTGATAGCCTGCGCACGCTACGCCAGAGCTTCGACAGCATCCGACTGCCGGTGAGCGGCGAGGTCGAAATAACGCGCACCACCCAACTGGCCCGCTCAATCAGTAGCGACGCCCGCAGCATCGCCGACGATCTGCGCCGCGAGGTGAAGGCGCACAGCTCGCAAGTGGGCGATGTGGTGACCGGGATGGTGATCGGCGCGATCCTCAACTCGGCCACGAATAACCACGATCACGGCGGTTGGGGCGGCAGCGGCGGGGGCGGGAGTGATGGAGGCTGGGGTGATATTGGCGGCGGGGGCGGATCGTTTGGGGGAGGCGGCGGGGGTGGATCGTTTGGTGACGGCGGTGGTGGCGGCGGGTGGTGATTTTCCTAACCATGCCGCAGAACCAAGGATTCTGCGGCATGGTCAGCGGGTTCAGAAGGATTGACCAATGCCCAAGAACATCCTGGCGATGGCCCTGGCCAAAGTGATCATCGCCGCTGCCTGGGCAGACGGTCACTTGGCCAGCGACGAGGTAAACAGCCTCAAGAGCATTTTGGCTGAGCTTGGGCAGACCGGCGGCTCCGGCGAGGCGGCGATGACCGTCAATGAGTGGGCCGAACTAGAGATCTACCTGCACTCGCCGGTGGCCGCCGACGAGCGCGCCCGTCTAGTGGAGTCGTTGGCGGCAGCCCTGCATGGCCCCGGCGACCGCGCCTTGGCCCTGGCCGCCCTCGATCAGATGCTGCGCGCCGACCGGGTGATCACGGTTGAGGAACGGGCTGTGGCCAAGGAGATCCGCACTGCCCTGGAGCGAGTTGACGTTGGCCTGCTCGCTCAGATTGGTCGGCTGTTGCGTGGGTCGCTCCATCATCACGCCGCTCGTCCTAACCGTGAGCAGTATCTTGGCGAATTTCTGAACAACCGGATCTACTACGCGGTACGCCAGCGCCTCGGCAAAGCCCCCGAGGACGATTTGGGCATCTCCGCCAATCGAGCTCACACGCTGACTCTTGCCGGTGGCATGCTCGCCCGCGTTGCCCGCGTAAACAATACGGTGACTGACGCTGAGGTTGTGTGTATTGCCGATCTGTTAGAGTCCGGCTGGGGCATTCGCCACGAGCGGGCCGCACTCGTGGCTGAGGTATCCCTGGCCGAGTCCGCCGCCGACCTCGATTACTTCCATCTCACCAGAGAATTTTCCGCCAGCACCGACGAAGATGAGCGCATCCGCTTTCTCGACTCCCTCTTCGCCGTGGCCGCTGCCGATGGTGAGATTTCTGGCGAGGAGAGCGATGAGATTAGCCGAATTACCGCCAGCATTAACCTGACCCACAGCCATTTTGTGGCTGCCAAACGTCGGGCCAGAGGGATGGGGTAGTGCGATTGCAGATTGTAGATTGCAGATTGCAGATTGGCCGCATCTGCCTGTTGCTTCTCTTCATCGCCGTTGCATTAACCCTCAACCCTCCCGAGCAGATCGCCCGCGCCGCACCCACAATGCGCGAGTTTACTCTCGGCTTTTCTGGTCAGGGCCGCCCCATCCAGGTGGTGCAGGTAGGTGATGGCCCGCGCAAGTTGGTGGTGGTGGGTGATACGCACGGCGGGCCAGAGGCCAATACCTACCGGCTCACCGTCGAGTTGATTAGTTACGTCTGGGCGCATCCTGATGCGGTGCCGCCCAGCGTGCGGCTCTATCTTATCCCGAGCCTTAACCCCGATGGGCTGGCCCTGGGGACGCGCTTTGATGGCGCGAAGGTGGATTTGAATCGTAATATGAACACGAATATGGACACCTGCGCGGAGAATGACTGGAGTCCTAAGGTGCAGGGCGCACGCGGCATCGTCTCGGAGACAGGTGGCCCCTACCCGGACTCGCAGACCGAGAGTCGGATCATCCGGGCCTTCCTGCTGGATGCGGCAGGGGCGATCTTTATTCACTCTAACGCCGGTATGGTCTTCCCATCCTTCTGTGAGTACGCGCCCTCGATCCTTATGGCCCAGGCATACGCCAGCGGCGCAGGCTACACGTATAGCCGCTACTGGCCAAGCTATAACATCACCGGGGGGATGAGCGACTGGGCAGGAAGCATGGGCATCGCTGCGATCACGCCCGAGCTGGAAACGGGCGACAGCAGCGAGTACGAGCGAAATCTGGCTGGTCTCCAGGTGGTACTGAGCAAGGCCGAAGATCTCATGCCCCTGCCTGAGTCTGGTGTTGTGGACGATATTGCGGTACCGGCAGCGATCTACCGCTATTGGCGTGCCCTGGGTGGCCGCGAGCGATTCGGCTCGCCCCTGGCCCCGGCCCGCACCGATAACACGGGAATCACGCAGATCTTCACCAACGCCGCGCTCCAACTCCGCAACGACCTCGCCGACACGCCCTATTACGTGCAGCCCGCGCCGCTGGGACGTGACGCCGCCGAGTCGCTGGCCTTTGGCGGAGCCGACTCGCGTACTCCGGGCGACCCGGCCCGCATGCCGGTCTTCTTCGCCGCGAGCGATCACGGCATCAGAGGGGCGTTTTTGGATTTTTGGCAGCGTGGCGGGGGCGTGGACGTATTTGGCCTGCCGATTTCCGAGGAGTTCACCGGGCGAGCGGCTGATGGACAGGTGCGGGTGCTGCAGTCCTTCGAGCGGGCGGTGCTAGCCTATTACCGTGAGGATGGCGGGGTGCGGTTGGAGCCGTTGGGGTTGCGTGCGCAAACGCTTGAGGCGTTGGCCCTGCCGGTGGCACCGCAGACAGTACGTTAGCAGATGGACACCGTCCTCCACAGTCCAGATGGCGTAATCGAGGAGTTTGGCTACAGCGGTCAGAGGGTGTCTAAGGCAGTCTGACGGGGCGGAGCGAGCGTGGCTGCTCCCGGGCGCAAAAAAGACGCGGAACCTCTTGCGAGATTCCGCTTCAGGACGTGGAGCGGGCGACGCGGATCGAACGCGCGACCATCTGCTTGGAAGGCAACCCGGCCCGCTTTCCACTAGCTCACACCAGCGATCAGATGCCGATTTTACCGCATCACAATGCGGTACAGACGCGAGTAGCACAAATGCACCGGATAGCACCTACAATCACCCGTTAACAGCTTCGGGTAACTCCCCCCGTAACTCCCACGTCACCCCCACGACCGACGCGGTGGCCCTGCTGTCTGCGTATCATCAGCAGATGCTCGCCGCCCTCTCCACTGAGATTATCGCAGAGCGCGGCTACCAGTTGTTCGATGATGTGGAGGCACTGAACCGGGCGTATCCGGGTTTAGCCTGGAACCAGCGTAAGCCCGGTATGGCGATGACCGGGTATCGTCTCGGCGTGCCGTACATCACGATTGTACGGCCCGACGCGCCGCGCACGTCCGAGGGCAAGGTCGTGAAGTACGAGCATCCGGCCAGAGTCTCGTGCTACCTTGATGTGCTACCACGCTTTGCGGACGACCTGGACAACCTGAGCATTCCCCTCTGGTTCACCGAGGGTATCAAGAAGGCGGATGCCCTCGCTTCCCTCGGCCATCCGGTTGTTCCCGTCAGTCTCAACGGTGTGTGGGGCTGGAGCTACGATGGCGAACTCCTGCCCGACTTTGACCAGATCGCCCTTGACAGTCGCCCGGTGGTGATCGCATTCGATTCGGACGCAGACACCAACGAGCATGTGAAACTGGCCCGCGTGCGGTTTGCGCAGCAACTCACGGCGCGTGGAGCGCTGGTCTCGTACACGAACATCCCCGCAACAGCCAGTGGGGAAAAGCAGGGACTTGATGACGCTCTCGCCGCCGGGATGACATTCACCGCTATCTGCGCCACCATCACGCGGTACACCCCGCCCCCACCGAAGCCAGTACCCTCCCCGCGTGCGTGTGTGGCAACAGGCGACAAAGACATCATTGGCTCCTATGCGCGGTCACAGTCGGTTGATGATGTGGTCTCCGACCTCTGCGCGATGGGTGGGCGCGTAGAAGGTCGCCCAAGCCGGTCAGGAACAATCGTTTACTGCCCGTGCGGAGGTGGCAAGCGCCACACGTTGCGGGTCTGTGATGGCCGGGTCGGGAAAGTGCTGATCATGTCACGCGCTCCTGGCTGCGCCTTCCAGGGTGTCCACGATGCGTTCTGGCTGTACTGTCACCGACATGGCTGTAGCGACAGTGAAGCGGTACGTCGTCTCTCTGGAGACGCGCCAGCGGCCCGCCGCACGTCCGACGCACCGACGCCCGCCAACACCGACCGCAGGCAGGCCGAGGCGCAGCGCAAACACGAGAGCCGCACGCGGGACGCTGCTCTCATCGCGGCGGATCGGCAGATGGTGATTGACCGAGCGCACGAGACGGAGATGCACCGCACCATCCGCGAGGTGCTACAAGGGATGTTTGATACCTCCACAACGATGGAGTGCGTCACGACTAAAAAGATGCTGGCGGATCGCATCGGAATGTCCGCGAAGACTGTTCAGCGTGCCATTACCTGGCTCGAAGGCCGGTTCATTGTGACTGAGGTCAAGCACAATGCACCCACCGGGAAGACATGGATCGGCGGGTGGGATAGCACCGCAAAGCGGACATTTCTAAAAATGCCCGTTTGTGGCGTCACAATGCCCGATGATGCTACTTCTCTGGGAGACATCCCAGGGGAGGCAGAAGGGACACATCAGCGGACATCAGAAAAAACAGGACTTTATGGCGTTGGGACGCCGAAAGATGGCGTTTCACAGGGAGACACGAACGCGGCGTACCAGGGAGACACGGAGCGGACAAACGTGCAAGCCGCGTTTGATGGCGTTGGGACGCCTCAAATGGCCGTTTTACAGGGAGACACGGAAACGTCAAAATGTCTCCCCAATACACTTGTTATAGCTAGTAGGGGAAAGGATTCAGCAAGTGGGGAAGAAAATTCATCTTCCGTTTTTTCTTCGCACGAGCCTGCGATCATCCCCGGTGATGATGATGTCGCTTTTTCCCCACTTGCTGTTCCGGTGCTGATTGTTGGCAGTGACTCGCCTGAGCAGACGACCCGTCCCGTCAGTGCAACAGAACTTTGCAGGCACTTCGATACGGTGACAGTCTCGGAGATGGAAGCGACGAGCCGCAAGCTACGCGAGTTAATCGCAAGCCGCGTATCCGCCGCGCAGCAGCCCGCCGATGCGCTCGTTAGTCCTGTACAGCCCTCACCTGCCCCTGAACAGTCTACGGCGAAGTACCCGCCCTGCCTGTTATCGCCCCCGTGCAGCCTGCCCAGCCTGCCGTCGCGTGTACTGACGAGCAAGCGAACGCCGCGATGATCGCGTTAGTCCACCGTGAGCGCGATGCTGCCCGTGTCGTGCACGGGATTGACCTGGACGATACCTATGACGTGACGGTCGGCGCAGTCTTCAACCCGACCTTCGTACCCGGCCCGGTTGGCCCGGAGCATCTGGCAGGTAGGACGAAAGACATGCTCGGCACTGAGGAACTGTTTCAGGCAATGTATGCCCGGTGGGATGCGGCTACGGTACCTGTTCCTTCGACACGGGCATCTACGCCTGAGCCTGAGCCTGTTCCTGTGCGTGTCTTTGGCCCGCCGCGTGATCTGAAAAAGCGCGACATGTATTTCATCCTGGCGTCCAAGGTCAAGCGCGGCACCGCCAGCGACAAACAGACGCGCTACATGCGTCGTCTTGAAGAGCCTTACACGCCAGAGGAATACGCCACGATGTTCCCGACCCGAGCGAAGCCAGCGGCCACGAAGCCAGTGGCCACAAAGCCAGCGGCCACGCCATCTGTTGCACAGGCTCCTCTCCCTGGCTATTATCAACCTGCGTGCGCTGACTAGCAGGCTCAGGGATAGCCCAGGACATCCCTCAACTACGAAGGAATAACAGTGCACAGTGTCACGGCCAGAGCAGACAGACGGGCAGGCGGGCGGTTGCAAAAGCAACGGGGGGGGATGGTAATCATCTGCGTGGATACCCCCCCCCTATGCCCCATACCGGGCGGCTCTCTGTCTGTGAGGGCAATCCCCTGACGCATCACGGGGTTTTTTCAGGTTTTCCCCACGCACGGATGTGGATACACGACAAAAAGAGACAAGCGTGATAGACCAACTTACCGGCAGCTCGCACGACCCGCCGCTCGCCAAGCCTATGGGTATTCTGTAAACCCTTTGCACGAGCGGATGTGGGCGAAAATCAGGGTTATCCGTGATGTGGGAGGGAGTATGGTTTTTTTGATACGTCGCACGTGGAATACTTTACATATCGATACTATCTTGATCAGGGTTGTCCTCGGCTATCCCTGCCCCTTCTCCTTCTGATCCTGTTTGACCTTGCGCATAATCTGGTCGTACCGTTTCTTTCCCGCCTCGCTCATCTGGTCACGGGTGATCGGTTGTCGCCCCGCGATAACCGGCTGCTCTGGCGGTGTGGTCGGTGCGGTCGGTTGTGGATTTTTCTGCGGTGCCATATGTCTCATCCCTTCCTGGCTATGGCCAAATCTTCGTCCCGTTGAGATCGTGTTGTGATACCTAATGATACCCGAAATTTGCACATGTTGCTCTATTTTTAATAAACATTTTACTATTTGACATGCTATAGTTATTGCGGTAGATACCGATGCCGTAACAAAGGGGATGCTATGCCGTTCAAGTTCTCACTTCGTAAGCGCATCAAGTTGTTTCCGGGGGTGCGGCTGAACACCAACTTTCTGATACCAACCGGACTTTCGATTGGTGGCAGGAAAGCGCGGGTAACGCTCAACAAGCGTGGTGCCCGCGTCGGGGGGCGGGTCGGGTGGTTTAGTTGGTGGTTTGGGGGAAAGAAACGAAAGAAGCGACGGTAGCATCGTGTGGCAAGTCCCGATGATAAGGACGTGGCGATGACTGCCAAGCAACAGAGGTCGTGATGGCGTTTGACGGGTTCCGAGCCATCACCCCTGGAGAGTTTACCCTGAATTACCCGATTGTAAACCCGTAAGCAAGGAGAGAGAGATGGCGCAGATGACGCAGGAGCAGTGGGACGCGGCGAATAAGGCGGGGGCATCACGCGAACGGGTACGTGCGGAGGCAATGGCACGAGTGGATATGCTCCTCCCTGAGCAAAAGACTGACGCGAAGATGCGGTCAATCTACAAGACCGTTGAGCGCCAGATGAAAGCCGCCGACGCGAAAGCCGCCGCGCCGCCCGCCGCCCCCAAGCCAACCAAGCCCGCCCCGCGTAAGAAGTAGCGGACACGGAACACATACGACACCGCCCCGGTCACTGTGACTGGGGCGGTGGATTATTCAGGGATAGCCCAGGCTATCCCTCAGCGGGGCTGGTGCAAAGTCACGTGCCCGGCCCGTAAACGGGCGGGCTATCCCATTGCGAAGGCCGCTGAAGCGGCCTATCTGAGGCCGCTGAAGCGGCCTTCGTCGTTAATAGCCGAGGCGTTTACGCCTACGGCACGAGCGATCTGCGGACTTTGCACCAGCCCTGTAATCCCTCAACGAAATGACGACGACAGGTTGCTGGTTAGGGTAGAATACCGAGCAGACCAGAATATCACCTCAGAGGCTCCTCACATGACCGACATCACGACCCGCGCCGCCGCGTTTGTTCAGAAGTGGGAAGCCGTGACGATCAATGAGAAGGCTACCGCGCAGGAACACTTCATTGACCTCTGCCACCTCCTCGGACACCCCACCCCCAACAAGGCAGATCCCAACGGCGATTTCTACCGCTTCGAGAAGCCCCTGACCAAGTCGGGCGGCGGCGCGGGCTTTGCCGATGTCTGGAAGAAAGATCATTTCGCCTGGGAGTACAAAACCAAAGGCAAGTACAGCAATCTGCGCGGCGCATACACCCAACTCATTCTCTACAAGGGCGATCTGGGCAATCCCCCGGTATTGGTGGCCTGCGACATTGCGAACTACTATGTCTCGATTGAGTTTACCGGCTACCGCACCCAGGTTGAACAGTTCACGAACGCCGATCTCCAGAACGCCGCGACCCGCGATCTGCTGCGCCTGGTCTTCACCAAACCGGAACAGCTCCGTCCCATTGAGCGGGCCGAGACGATTACCGAGAAGGCGGCGAAGCAACTCGCACACATCGCCCGACTACTGGAAGATCGCGGGTTTGCCCCGGTGGATACCGCGCCTTTCTTCATGAAGGTGCTGTTCGCGCTGTTCGCTGAGGATATTCGCCTGCTGCCCGCCGAGTTGATGACGCAGAGTATTCGGCAGGCGATCATGAACCCCGGCGAGTTCGTCCTCATCGCACAGAGCCTCTTCCAGATGATGAAGTCCGGCGGCTACTTCGGCCCTGGTAACAAAGTGCCGCGCTTCAACGGCTGGCTCTTTGAGAATGCCACCGCACTTCCGCTCAATGCTAATGAACTCCAGCTTTTGAACGAGGTAGCTAAGCTGGATTGGTCAAG
>CAIXLU010000180.1 GCA_903920315.1 uncultured Oscillochloris sp. | reverse complement strand
ATGCCAAGAGTGTAAAGTAAACTTGGCCTCTCTGAAACCATGTCTTTACGTCTTTACATCACACGTTACTCAACAAACATGCTCTGGCTCCCCACTTTCGGTTTCGGCCCCGTGCGCTCACCCTCGGTTGGCGTGGGCATCTCGCCCGCTCTCCAGAGTTCTCCCGCCAGGATCTGCCCGAGTAGCGCGTCTATCTCAGGTAGCAGATCAATCGTGTGATCCAACACCCACAACAGATCGAGTAGCTCGTCATCAAAGTGCCACGCCGACGGGCGGATTGCGTCCAGCGGCGATGAGCTTTTGCCTGATCGCTTGCGCATACGATAGCCCAGCCAGGATTTCACCACCTCTAGGCCCGAGATACTGAACGCCCATATCTCCGGGCGCACGCCGCTGAACACTCCTTTACCGACACGCAATTCTTGTTTGATGGCGTCGTAGGCAAAATCTTCGGGGTAGTCGGTCTCGCTCTGCGGCACACCAACTTCGATCCGCGCCCGGCCTGATGGCAGTTTCCCAGCCTTCTTCCCCGGTGGCACGCAACGTTCGCCGTAGGTATGCAGCCAGATCAGTCGCTCGCCCAGGTTGGCGGCGGCAGTGAAGAGATCCGCGTTTTTGGTGATCGGCAGACGCGGGCCGGGGATGGTCAATTCTTCCCAGAAGCGGGTGACGTAGCTTGGTGACGCCAGGATGGCGTAAGCGTAGGCCAAAAACCGCTGCGGTGTCACCGCCCAACCGTAGCTCTCCGTCAGTTTCTCCATCACCCCGGCGGTGATGTTTGCTTCTGTACCTGCGCTGTCCCGCCAAAGCGGGATGACATCTTTCCCACCACGATTGCAGAAGTGATCCAAATCGGGGATATGAACAGTGACCACAGATGCGGAACCTTCACCAAGAACTTTGGTGAGCAGGCTGGTCAGGTAGATTTGCTGATCGCCGTGGGCGCGCCACAGATCGGGCGATGGGCGGTCAATTAACCGACCATCACAGAGAAGCCAGCGCCGATCAAAGGATCGAAAGGCAACTCGCACGCAGGGAGGAGTTGGGCTGGCGCTGTCAGACAAGGCAATTGATTGTGCTGAAGCGGAAGGCGGCAGGCTTTTTGTGGCAGCATCTTTTGCTTTTCGCCCGGTTGGAGAGTCTTTAAACAGGATACGTTTCTCAGAACCAGTTGCGCTCATAAGCCGTTTCCAGCGCGTATGGAGGGTATCTTTGTCATTCTCAATGGGCCATGTTCGTCCTACTTTAATCCCATTGGCCTGCCAGGGAAACAGGTCGGTAAGCAAGGGCCAGTTCCAGTAGGGCGTATCCGAGCTAGGCAAGAACAGATCGGCCCAGCCGGTGAAACAGGTGCGCCAGGGCAGATCGTTGAGCTGCATCATTGCATCCAGGGATGCCAGTTTCTCAGCGCGGTTGCCGGTGATGCGGGCGTAACGCACGGTGGCCGGGGTATCGGGCCGAGCCGGGCCGTTGCGGATACCCAAGGCAATTGCCACCGGGGTTTGGATGGCGAAGACATTCTCACTCTTGCGTGCGCCGAGATTATCGCCTTCCAGATCAATAATCCACAGTTCATCAAAACGACGCCGCATCAGTTCGCGCATCCCCGCAAAGCCAGGGCCACGCAGGTAGGAGGCGGCGGTGATAAAGCTGATGATGCCGTGT
>CAIXLU010000179.1 GCA_903920315.1 uncultured Oscillochloris sp. | reverse complement strand
TGACGTCACAGCGTTACTTCTGCTCTACTGCCTAAAACCTAAAACCTAAAACCTAAAACCTAAAACCTAAAACCTAAAACCTAAAACCTAAAACCTAAAACCTAAAACCTAAAACCTAAAACCTAAAACCTAAAACCTGAAACCTAAAACCTAAAACCTAAAACCTACGGTATTGCCACCTTCGCCGACGTGAGTACCCAGTCCTTATAGATCTTCGCTAGGTCGCAGCTACAGCTCTGCTGGGCGATCCGCAGCAGATCGGGGCCAGTCACGTCCTGGTAGCGAAAGGCGGTGTAGTAGGCGCGGATAAAGCGGTCGAATCCTGCCTCGCCAAGCTGGCCACGCAGGGCGTGGAAAAAAAGCGGGGCCTTGGCGTAGATCACCGGGTAGTAGCGACCGCCGCCCAGATCTGCCGACGAACTGTTCAGGGGCGCATCGCGACCGACGCTGCGGGCAAAACTGAAGGTGTCGCGGAAGAACTGAAGCTCATTCTCAATGCTCTGCGGATCGTTGCTGGCTTCGTAGTAGATCGCCTGCGAGTAGCTGGCCAAACCCTCGTCGAGCCACGCCTCGCCCTGCGCATCGTTGCCGACTTGGCTGTACCACCACTGGTGGGCGATCTCGTGAGCGATAATTGGCTCCAGATCGCCTGAGGGCTTCGCATAGAGTTTCTGCTCGATCAGCACGACGCCGGGGTATTCCATGCCAAAGAACTGGGTGAGGGCCGACTGCACCACCTCAAGTTCGGTGAGGGGATAGGTGCCGTAGCGTGTGTTAAAGGCGCGCAGAGAGCGTTTCGCCACCTCCAGGCCGAGCTTTCCGGCGTCGGCGCTGCCGGGCTGGAAGTAGGAAACTACGCGGGTTCCATCCACCAGAGCCTCGGCATGCGCGAGTCCCTGAAGCGCGCCCAGGTAGAACTCGCGCTGCGGCCCGCTGACGAAGCGCTGGCGGTGAACCTGCGGGTTTACCGGCCCGTCGCTGATTGACACTCCCGTACTCACCAGAGTCCAGCCGTTCGGCGCGTCAATTGTCACATCGTAGAGTGCCACGCCAGAGACTGTAAAGTCGCCGCGTGACTCAATCTGCCGGGTATCCCAGCCGCCGTCGGCGAGGTGGCGGGCCAGGATAGGGTAGAAGTTGGCCATTGACCAGACCCCGGCCTCGAAATTGGAGGCCCCGAAGGTCTTGCCGCTGGCATTCTTGGGGGTTCTGGCGCTGAATCCCAGCACCACATGGGCAGATTGGCCAGGGCGCAGCGGCGTGCGTAGCTCAAGGTGCAGCAGGGTATCGCTGTATTGGGTACCCGAAGCCACCGGCACACCGTTTACGCTGGCGCTGGTGACATCAAGCCGCCCGCCGAAGTCGGGGTGGTTTGGGTAAAGGTGAAAATAGAGTCGATCCAGATTGATGCCGTAGCGGTTGAGCATATCAAGGCTAACCGTGCCGCGTACGCTGAGATCGCCCGGGCTGAGGGCAGCGATAATCGTGTAGCGATCCCACGCGGCGGCGTTGGAGAGATCGCCCACCGCTGCGGGCAAAAGCGCGGGAGACTGGACGGCAACCTCCGGCGGCAGTGCTGGCGTGGGTGTGGGTCTGGGCTGCGGCGTGGCGGTAGCGGCCCTGATTACCGGGGCGGCACCGACAGAGGTGACAGCCGGGATACAGCCGCCGGCAATAGCGACGAGGGCGAGCAGAGTGAGCAGGGTGCGAGTGATCATAAGATTGCAGATAGTGTTAGGGGGCGAACTGCCACCCGTAGCGTAACAGCGCAGGGCAATCGAGTCAACCCTTCACGACTCACGCTGATAATATGGCATAATACCCGCGCTCGTCCCATCTGCGAGAGGATGGTCTATGGCTCGCGAGCCTCTACGCTCTACCCTGCTCGATCTGCTCGGTCGCGGCGACGATAGCCACCCGGCTCTGGTGGCCCCAGATCGGCCTGATCTGAGTTACGCCATGCTGCGGCATAACGTCGTTCAGTTGGCATCCCAACTCCATGCCGCTGGCATCGGTCGCGGTGATCGTGTGGCTATCGCGATGGGTAACGGCCCGGAGATGGTCATCGCTTTCATGGCCGTCACCGCCATCGCCACCGCTGCTCCCCTCAACCCCAAATATCGTGCCGACGAGTTTGCTTTCTCTTACGAGGATACCCGCGCCACGGCGCTGCTCGTCCTCCCCGGTACCCAGGCCGAGGCCCGCGCCGCACTACTCCCCGGTATGCAGGTGATCGAGGCTCATGCCCAACCCAACGGCACCCTGGCCTTCGCCATAGATGCTCAGCCCTCAGCCCTCAGCCCTCAGCCCTCCTTCGCCGATCCCGACGATGTGGCCATGATCCTGCATACCAGCGGCACCACCAGCCGTCCTAAGCGCGTGCCCATCCGCCAGCGTAACCTGGCCACTTCTGCGGCCAACATCATCGAGACCTACCAACTCGGCCCCGCCGACCGCGCCCTCTGCGTGATGCCGCTTTTCCACATCCACGGCATTGTTGCCTCCATGCTCAGCACCCTAGCCTCTGGCGGCACCTTAATCTGCCCACCCGGCTTCGATGCGCTGCGCTTCTGGGGCTGGGTCGAGCAGTACCGTCCCACTTGGTACTCAGCCGTCCCAACCATGCACCAGATGCTCCTGGCTCGCGCCGAGCGTAACCAGGATGTGATCCGCAACAACCCCTTCCGCTTCATCAGATCCAGCAGCGCACCCTTACCCCCGGTAGTGATGGAGCGCCTGGAGGCCACCTTCGCCGTCCCGGTGCTGGAAAGTTACGGCATGACTGAGGCCAGCCACCAGATGACATCCAACCCGCTGCCACCCGCCCCGCGTAAGGCTGGCTCTGTTGGTGTCGGGGTTGGCGTAGATGTGGGGATTATGGATGACGCCGGTACGATGCTGGCCCAGGGCGAGCGTGGCGAGGTTGTGGTGCGCGGTGGAAATGTCGTGGACGGCTATGAGAATAATCCCGAGGCGAACGCATCCGCCTTCAGCGCCGGCTGGTTCCGCACCGGCGACCAGGGCTACGTGGATGCGGAGGGCTACCTGACTCTGACGGGGCGGCTCAAGGAGTTGATCAACCGGGGCGGTGAGAAGATCTCGCCCTTGGAGATTGACGATCTTCTCCTACGCCACCCCGCCGTCGCCGAGGCTCTGGCCTTCGCCGTCCCCCACAAGACTCTCGGTGAGGATGTGCATGCGGCGGTCGTGCTGAAGTCCGCCGCCAGCGAGCAGGAGTTGCGCGAGCACTGCGCCCGCTTTCTGGCCGACTTCAAGGTTCCGCGCCAGATCCACATTCTCGACGCCCTGCCGCGTGGGGCCACCGGCAAGCTCCAGCGCATCAGCATGGCCAAGACTCTCGGACTTACCCTGTAGGAAAATGTGGGGGCACCTGTGCCCGCGAACCATTGCTATTTTGATGCGTACGGGCGGCGAATCCACCCGCACACATCAAAAGGAACCGTTATGCATGCACCGCTTACCGATGAGCGTCGCCTCGCCCCTTATACCTCCTTCTCACGCGCTGAGTGGGCCAGGCTGCGGAACGGGTCGCGGCTGCCTCTCAGCGAGGCCCAGCTCCAGACCATGGTCAGCCTTAACGATAGCGTTTCGCTAGAGGATGTTGCCGACATCTACCTGCCGCTGGTACGGCTTATCCAGCTCTACTACGAGTCCGCCCAGCAGCTCTACCGAGAAACGAGCGCCTTCCTCGGCAGCCCAGCCGAGAAGGTGCCCTATGTCATTGGCATTGCCGGTAGTGTGGCTGTGGGCAAGAGCAGCACCGCCCGCATCATCCAGGCTTTGCTGGCCAGTCGCTCCGTCGCCCGCAGCGTAGACCTTGTTACGACCGACGGTTTTCTCTACCCGAACCGGGTACTCCTAGAGCGCAGGATCATGCACCGCAAGGGCTTCCCCGAGAGCTACAACCGTCGCGAACTCATCCAGTTCATGGCCGATGTGAAGTCTGGCCACCCCCGCCTTACCGCGCCGATCTACTCGCATCTGGTGTACGACATCATAGATGATCAGGTGCAGATTGTGGATCGACCAGATATCTTGATCGTCGAGGGGCTGAATGTACTCCAGCGCGGTGGACAGCCCAGCCGTCGCCCGCAGGTCTTCGTCTCAGACTTCTTCGACTTCTCGATCTACGTGGATGCCGACGAGACCTTGCTCCAGCAGTGGTACGTTGAGCGCTTCCTGCGGCTACGCGAGACGGCCTTCCGCGATCCAAACTCCTATTTCCGGCGCTACAGCGGGCTAAGCACCGATAATGCCATCTCCGTTGCCCAGCGGATCTGGCGCGAGATCAACGGAGTCAACCTCAGGCAGAATATCGAACCCACCCGCGAGCGGGCCGACCTCATTCTGGAGAAAGGCCCCCGCCACACGCTAGAGATGGTATCGCTACGGAAATTGTAGATTGTAGATTGCAAATTGGCATGCCAATCTGCAACGGTAAAAATAATGAAAATCGCAATAGTTGGTGCCGGGGCCATCGGTGGATACCTGGGGGCGCGGCTCATCTTGGCCGGTGCCGAGGTCACGTTGATCGCCCGTGGCGCGCATTTGGATGCCATCCTGCGCAACGGCATGGCCGTGGAGTACGCCGATGGAAGTCACGATCTGGCCCGTCCCGCCCACGCGACCGCCGATATGGCGGCGGCTGGCCCTCATGACGTGGTGATCGTCGCCGTGAAAACCCAGGCTCTGTCCGCTCTCGCCGCGCCTATGCGCGCCCTCTACGATTCCAACACAACCGTTGTCTACGCGCAGAACGGCATCCCTTGGTGGTATTTCTACCGTCACGGCGGCATGTACGAGGGCCGCCGGATTGAGGCGGTTGATCCTGGTGGCCAGATCGCTGCCCATGTCGAGATTGCACGCGTGCTGGGCTGCGTGATCTACCCGGCTGCCGCTATCGCCCGCCCCGGCGTCATCCGCCATATCGAGGGCAACCGCTTCACCCTCGGCGAACCCGACGGCAGCCGCAGCGAGCGCGTCCTGGCCCTCTCTCAGCTTTTTACCGAGGCCGGTCTCAAGGCACCTGCCCGCCCCGACATCCGCAGCGAAATTTGGATCAAGCTGTGGGGCAATCTCTCGGTCAACCCAATCAGCGCCCTCACCCGTGCAACCATGGACGTAATCCTCGCTGATCCCGGCACTCGTGCATTGCTCACTGCCATGATGACGGAAGCTCAGCAGGTGGCCGGGGTTTTAGGCATCCACTTCCCGCTGAGCATTGAGCGCCGACTCAAGATGGCAGAGGATATCGGTGCCCATAAAACCTCAATGCTCCAGGACGTGGAGGCCGGTCGCTCTACCGAGGTGGACGCCCTCGTCGGTGCGGTAGCCGAACTTGGTCGTCTTGTCGGTGTCCCCACCCCACACATTGACGCCATCTATGCCAGCACAAAGCTGCTCGACAAGGTGGTGAGCAACTCGTAAATGCCCCATGCAAAATGACGTGCATGGGGCATTGAGGCACCTATTCCGCCCCAAATTACGCAATTACCGGGGCGATACGCGAGAACTTGCCGCGCCTGGGGATAATCTGATCGAGGGAACGCTGAGTCACCTGGTCATCGAAGGCAATCTGGGCATTGCGTCGAGCATCGTCTGGGTCGAAGAGGCCGCGCCCTGCGCTGTCAAAGCTGTTCGAGACATAGGCGATGATCGTGTCAGTCAACTGTTTCACGATCAGGCTACTGTCGGGCAATCGGCGTAAGAGCGCAGCCGACGGGCCGAGCCGACGCAGCTCACGCTGTCCAAGGATCGCGGCGAGTCGCTCGCGGGCATTAGTGGAGTTATGGCGAGCCGAGGCAAGCATAATTCGCTGAAGCCCAACCGGGGGGACGGGCGGCGTCGGCAGTGTCGAAGGATGACAGGCAGCAGTGTCGAAGGCAATCTGGCCCGCCGAGCGCAGCACCTCGCGTTCGTTCGCGGTTACCACCCGTGGGACGTGGAGCGTCGCCGTGATGAAGATATTCGACGGCAAGATTGGGCATTCACTAGGGGCCAGTCCAGGTAGTGCGAGGTGGCGGGTACCTCCCGCATCAATCCGGAGCAGATCGCGGAAGTAGTGTCCCAGCTCATCGAGGGTGAGGCCGCGCAACAGCACCATATAGAGCTTGCCCAGGTTCGCGGGTGAGGCCGCATCCTGAAGCAATTCCAGGAAGTGGAGCGAACCAAAACGCTCGTGAACGTCCTGGTAGTAACTACTCTGACCGCTGCGCTGCGCCCAACTGCCAGAGCCGATGGTGGCGAACTGCTCGCTCTGGGCACCGACCAGTGCCGAGGCGAAACCAGAGGCGAGGGCGGCCTTACCGGCACCCTCGCGCCCAGTGAGAACGACAAAAGGGTTCGTCTTCAGCGATACGTAGTAGCTCGTAATGAGCGGACGGGGGAACGTTCCGCCCAGGGCATCACAGACATAGTCGAGCAAATCGCGCTCACCGGCACGCGCCTGAGCGATACGATAGCCGTGTTGTATAGGGGCGTACGCCGTAGCTGGCGTATATGCCGACTTCCCCTGGCCTGCACCGGCCTGGCCGGTGGCGCCTTTGCCGCCGGCTCGGAAGTTGTAGGCGATCATGGTTCACCTTATATGAATAGAAGAGGCATCACCGATATTAAGCTCCTGGCCCGCGCCCGTGACGACGGCATGATCGCCGATCACGCTCCCGGTCAGGATCGCGCCTGTGATCTGGGCACCCGTGTTGATGATCGAGTCACTGATAACGGCGTTGCGCACGACTGCGCCCGCGCCAAGAGACACGTGTGGGCCGAGGACGGTATTCTCTACCCGCGCCCCCGCACCAATATGGACAGGCGGGACAATCACCGAGTTCGCAACCGCTCCATCGCGGTTGTGTCCATGCGCCAGCAGGTAGCGGTTTGTGTCGAGTAGTGCATCAATCGTACCGCAGTCACGCCACATGGAGACGATTTCGGTGTGAAAGACCTCGCCACGTTCGATCATGATCTGAACGGCGTCTGCGAGGTAGTACTCGCCCTTCGTCTGGATGTTATGCTCCATCATGAAGGCTATCGCGTCCATCAGGCGGCGGGCCTCGGGCACGTAGTAGAACCCGACTACGGCCAATTTTGACACTGGCGTACTAGGCTTCTCCACGAGCCGCGTGATCCTGTCCCCATCAAGGACTGCGACACCAAATCGGCTGGGATCATCAACTTCCTGGCAGTAGATGATGCCCTCACCGGGGTGCGCGTTCAGGCGGGCCTTATCAACGCCCACCAGACCATCGCCGAAGACGACCAGCATCGGCCCATCGGCACTATCTTTGGCCAGATAGATCGCATCAGCCTGGCCGCGCATCTCTTTCTGTACCAGAAACCGCAACGGCATGGTGTAGCGTCCACGCACGTAGCCTTCGATCTGATCGCCCAGGTAGCCAGTCACACAGATTAACTCGTCGATCTGAATGTCGAGCAGTTCGTCAATGATATGGGCCAGTACGGGCTTGCCCGCCACACTCACCAGGGGCTTTGGCTTACTGTAGGTATGCGGGCGCAGACGAGTGCCGAGACCAGCGGTGAGGATCATCACTTTCATGGGCTAATTCCTTGTTCCGCAGCCGCATCCAGGGCAGCCACGCCCGCAGGAGCTACTGGTTGGTGCGGCAGACTCTGCCATGTCGCTGGAGGACGCACCCTTCGTGTAGGAGGCGAATACAGACAGACGACGCTGTACAGACTTGCTGCGACATACCGGACACGTCACATCGGCATCGTCCTGATTCATTCGACGAAGGCGATCAAAGCGATTGTTGCAGGACAGGCAGCCGTATTCGTACATCGGCATTGCTTCACCTCAGAATGGACACGTATGGTGTTTGCTACGTTTCAAAAATTATACCATGCCCGTCTGTAGGTTGTCGCCGATGATCGTGTCCGTTGTTCGTAGGGATTTTGGATGCTCATCCTCAAACAACCGATGAGACGGATGGAAGGTCCCAACAAAGCTGGAACCTTTCATCCGTCCCATCGGTTGTTTAGGGCGGTAGCCCTAATAGCCAAATTTCGACCAGAATGAAAGTTCATGCTCTTTGGCCGCGTGATCGATCCGAGCCTGACTTATGAGGTTCAGGCGGACGAGGATCTGGCCGAGGCTGAGCCGCTGGCCCTTCTGGTCGAGGCGCAGTTGCTCGGCGAGAACCATTTCAAGCTGCTGAGGGGTAATATAGTTTTGCTCAACAAGGTATTCGCCAAGTACCTGGGGGGCGATGCGCAGTTGGCTGCGCTCCTGCTGCTGCATGATCAAAGCCTGTGCGAGTTTACTCGGCGTGATCAGCCCCTTTTTGAGCAGCAGTTGTCCGACCCGCCGGTCGGAGGCGATCACGCTGCCGGCTTTCTGTATGCGCAGCACCTCGTTCAATTCGTCACCCGAGATCACTCCGTTTGCGATCAGGATGTCACCGACTAGGCGTGGACGTGGCTTATCGTGGAAGTGATCCGTCTTCATGCCAGAGAGCAGTTGCATCGTGCGAATCTCGGCCAACCGATGCTGTGCGATAACGTTGTTTGGCTCAAGTGCAATGCACGCCTCCAGATAGGCGATCTGTACCTGTTCGTTGTCGGGGGCCAGTACAGAAGCTCGCTCAAGGCAATCCTTCTGCTGGCGTGGATCGTTCACAAGCTGGCTCAGGGCCAGCCATGCGTCCAGACACTGGTGTCCCTCGATCAGGTGAGTACGCAATTTCTCTAGGTTACTATGGTTGGAGGTGACAGTTTGGCAAGGATGAGTGCATTGTTTCATCGCAGTTAATCCGTATCATGCTCGGGTTATTGGGTTGGATCTATCATTATACACCGGGGCGCAAGTGTGGGGAGGGGGGATGATCCCGCCCATTTTGGAACAGAATCTCACGCTTGGATACACGAGAGGAGGGTGCCCGTTTAGTTGGTACCCTCCTCTTATGCGTTTACTATCTACGATCAGTCGTCGTGATTCCGACCACCGGAGTGGCAGCGTACACAGTTGCTAATGTCGCCAATTCCCTCCTCACGGTGCTTCGAGATCATTCGGGCCTCGGCGTGGCATCCGTAGCAGGTGTAGGTCTGGTACTGCTGTGGCGGCGGGTTCGTGTGACATGTGGCGCACGGGATCTGGCCTTTGCCTCCGTGGTTGAGCGGGAAGGTGTGTTTGAAGGTCGCACCCTTCCAGCTACTCGTTGTGTGGCAACTAGCGCAGGCGGTGCCAAACTGGCCAAGATGTTCCTGCGGCTCGGCATGACACGCGACGCATGCGGTGGGTGTGCCCTTGTAGACGTTGTTGGCGTGGCACTTGCTACAGACCGTCTTGGTGTGGGCACCGGTGAGTGGGAACGCCGTCTTGCTGTGGTCGAACGATGTCACTTGGCCCCAGCCGCTAGGTGTGTGGCAACTGGCGCAGTCGGTGCCGAAGGCTCCCTGATGCTTGTCATCTTTCTGGTGGCACGCAACACACGCGGTGGGTGTGCCCTTGTAGATGTTGTTAGCGTGGCAATTGGTGCAGACCGTCTTGGTGTGGCCACCGACGAGCGGGAAGGCGGTCTTGTTATGGTCGAATACGACCTGGCCCCAGCCGCTAGCCGTGTGGCAACTGGCACAGTCGGTGCCGAAGGCCCCCTGATGCTTGTCATCTTTCTGGTGGCAGGCGATACACGAGGTGGGCGTGCCCTTGTAGACGTTGTTGACATGGCAACTGGCGCAGACCGTCGTCGCATGGACACCGGCGAGCGGGAAGGCGGTTTTGCTATGGTTAAAGGTGATCTGTTTCCAGTCGCTGGTGACGTGGCAACTGGCGCAGTTGGTGCCGAAGCTGCCCTGGTGTTTGTCGTCTTTCTGGTGACAGGCGACACAACTGGTGGGCGTGCCCTTATAGACGTGGTTGGCGTGGCAGCTCGCGCAGACCGCCTTGGCGTGGGCACCCGTGAGCGGGAAGGCGGTCTTGCTGTGGTTAAAGGTGATCTGCTTCCACGCGCTGGTGGAGTGGCAGCCTGCACAGTTGGTACCAAGGGCACCTTTATGTACATCATCCTTCTGATGACAGGCGATACACGAGGTGGGCGTACCTTTGTAGATGTTATTGCCGTGGCAACTGGCACAGACCACTTTGGCGTGGGCACCGGTGAGCGGGAAGGCGGTCTTGCTATGGTCGAAGGCAGAGACCTGCTTCCAGTCGCTGGTGACGTGGCAACTGGCACAGTCGGTGCCAAACTGGCCGAGGTGTTTCTTCGGCTCGGCGTGGCAGGCCACGCACGAGGTGGGCGTGCCCTTGTAGACGTGGTTGGCGTGGCAGTCGGCGCAGACCACCTTGATGTGATCGCCGGTGAGGGCAAAGTTCGTCTTGCTATGGTCGAATAGCGACAGATCCTTCCAGTCGCTGGTGACGTGGCAACTGGCGCAGTCGGTACCAAACTGGCCGAGGTGAACCTGCGGATCGGCGTGACAACCCACGCACGTGGTCGGCGTTCCCTTATAGACGTGGTCGCTGTGGCACTTGGCACAGACCACCGTGGCGTGGGTACCGGTGAGGGCGAAATTCGTCTTGTTATGATCGAACGTGGCCTTCTTCCAGTCAGCGGGTGTGTGGCAACTGGCACAGTCGCTGCCAAGGGCACCTTTATGCACATCATCCTTCTGGTGACAAGCGACACATGTGCTATCGGCGATCTTGAAATCGGCCTGGGTACGGGCAGCGGTATGGCAGAGCCGACAGCCCACATCCGCATGTTTACCTTCGAGTGCAAAGCTCAGGGTGGCGTGGTTGAAATCGCTATAGCGATCCACACCGTCGTGGCATGACAAACAGTCATCGCCAAAATCGGCGCGGTGCGTGGTCATAAAGGCAGCCTGGTAGTCCACGTGGCAACTCACACAATCTGCCGAGCCAAGGACGTAGGCGTTCGACGGGCGAGGAGATTTGCTGAGGGCCGTGTGGCAATCGGCGCAGGTGAATGTGCTTCCATCACTCATCCGCTTGTGGGTCGCCAGCGAAAAACCGATCTTCTCGTGGGGGAAGTTGGTTAGATCGCCCTTGGTGAGATTGGCGGTTGCACCCGCATGCTCGGTGTGACAGGTCAGACATGCGGTGCCATTGGTCAGCACGCCGTGGAGCGTGCTGGGATTGGCAATATCAGCCTGAATTTCGGTGTGACAAGCGAGACAACTCTCTGCCATCGTGCGCTTATCCCAGGGGGCGTTATGGCACGCGCCGCAGTTGGTGCTGAGGGCGGCGTGGGATGTCACCCCGCCAAGGGTGATGCCAACATGCGTCTGAGCACTGAGGGGGCCAGGGCTAAACATCGCACCGCCGCTCAGTAGGGCGATAACGGCAGTGATGACGACGGCGATAAGACCTGCGACCATGCCGAAGGGTGTAAGGCAGCCAAGACGACGCATGATAGCCCTCTCTCAGATGAAGGCATCCCTAGATTCAGCGATCAGCGCAAGGTTGGCGATAAATGCACCAACCTTACGCTCGTTGCTCTGTTACCGACCATCGGCGTGGCAACGCATACAATTGCTGTAGTCGCCCATCCCGCGATGCTCTGCGGCTACACCGCTCTGGGAGTGGCACTTGTAGCAGGTGTAGGTCTTAAACTGTTGCGACCCCACATTCGTGTGGCATGTTACGCATGGAATCTGTCCTTTGCCTCCGTGGTTGAGCGGGAAGGTGTGTTTGAAGATGACATTCTTCCAGCTACTCGTCACGTGACAGGCGGCGCAGTCGGTGCCAAACTGACCAAGGTGAACCTGCGGGTCGGCGTGACAGCCCACGCATGTGGTGGGCGTACCCTTATAGACGTTGTTAGCGTGACACTTCACACATGTTGTCTTGATGTGAGCACCCGTGAGCGGGAAGGCGGTCTTGCTATGGTCGAATGCCGTAACCTCTTTCCAGTCGTTGGTCGTATGGCAGGCGGCGCAGTCGGTGCCGTACTGGCCCAGGTGTTCCTGCGGCTCAGCGTGGCAGTCCACGCATGTGGTGGGTGTGCCTTTATAGACGTGGTTGCTGTGACAGTCCACACATGCCGTCTTAATATGGGCACCCGTGAGCGGGAAGGCCGTCTTGTTATGGTCGAACGTAACTTGATCCCAGCCGCTGGGCGTGTGGCAGGCCACACAATCAGGGCCGAAGGAACCCTTGTGTACGTCGTCCTTTTGGTGACAGGCCACGCATGTGCTGTCGGCAATCTTGAAATCGGCCTGGGTGCGGGCAGACGTATGGCAGAGCTTGCAACCTACCTCAATGTGCTTGCCTTCGAGCGTAAAGCCCACCTTGGCGTGGTTAAAGTTGCTATAGCGATCCACACCGTCGTGGCACGACAAACAATCATCGCCGAAATCGGCGCGGTGCGTGGTCATAAAGGCGGCCTGATAATCCACATGGCAGCCGATGCAACCCGCCGAGTCGAGGGCGTAAACATTTGACGGACGAGGGGATTGACGCAGGGCGGTATGACAATCGGCACAGGCGAAGACAACGCCAGCGGATGTACGTTTGTGGGCCGCCAGCGAGAAACCGAGCAACTCATGAGGGAAGTTGCTGGCTAGATCTGTCTTCGTAAGATTGGCGGTTGCGCCCTTATGCTCGGTATGGCAACTCAGGCAGGATGCGCCATCAGACAGTGCGCCGTGGAGCGTCTTGGTGTCCTTGAGTTCAGCCTGAATATCGGTGTGGCAACTGAGGCAATTCGCGGCCATGGTGCGGGATTCCCAGGGGGATGTGTGACATGCAGCGCAATTCCCACCGATAGCGGCGTGGGATTTCACCCCGCCAAGGGTAACGCCCGCATGCGCCTGAGCGTTGAGTGAGCCAGGGCTGAACATCGAGCCACCGCTCAGCAGCGCGGCAACGATCACCCCAACAATCGCAATAGCACCAGCGACCATGCCAAAGGGTGTAAGACAACCAAGACGACGCATCATAGCTCTCCCAGGACACAGTGCAGATTGCAGATTGCAGATTGCAGATTTGCAGATGAAATCGTATGTCGCGTCTTATCGCACAATCAACAATCAACAATCTGCAATCGCTTTAACGGAGGAGCGTCGCGTAGTAGATCGCGGCGCCGACATGCACGAAAGACAAGATGAAAAGGGCAACGCCAATCGGAATATGCACCGTATGCCAGAGCGCGAGGAGGCGGCGCGCCGTGGCCAGACGCTCGATCTGGCGTAGTAGGCTATGGCGCTCGTTGATCAGTCGGCGCAGTTCATCCGCTGTGGCCTGATCCTGGCTTCCGAGATCGTTGAGAGCGCGGTTCAGGGCGGCCCGGTCACGCCAGCTAATCAGCGGGCGGGCGATCACGCTGGTGAGTGCACCACCCGGCGTGGCAGCCAGGGGCGGCAACCGCAGACGTGTTGGAGTCTCTCCTGGTGCGGCACGCGAGGGAGTGAGGATCTCTAGTCGGGAGGCTCCCGCCGACAACTGCGACTCCAGTTCGGCGAGGGTTACTTCGGCACCTTCTACCGTGCGTGGGATCGCCGTATACAGGTAGCGCCCGATAAAGCCGCTGCCCACCACCACAAGTGTCAGCAGCGTGATCACACCGGCCAGACCGTTAAACTGCCAGGCGGTGTGGAGCAGCACCATATACGAGCCGACGATCCCGGTGACAATATGCCACTGGAGCCAGTTGCTCAGGCGCCCGATAGCCCGCCCACGTGCGTGTTTGCGTAGTGAGTAAAGGGTTTCCGTCGCCAGCATGAGCACAAATCCAAGAATACCAAGCCCGTGGCCGAAGAGCCCGCTCGACGCCGGTGTGCCAAGGCGTGATGCCCACAGGTACAACCCGGTTATCGCACCAACCGATACCAGGGAGATCTCAATCTCGTAGGTGGTCTGACGTACCGGGCGGTTCGCCTTCGCCGTCGGCAGATCACGTGGTGGCTGCATGGTTACGCTCCCATTCAGCTGAGAAGGTGGCGATGAGCTGGAGAACGGCGTGATCATCAGCCAGCAGTGCATCGCGGATCGGACTAATATCGGCTTTTGCGGCGATGAGGCGCTGGAGCGGGCGTGAGAGAGTCTGATCTCCCATCACCAGCGCGCCTGTGATCGTGCGATCACCAAGCATCAGCCGGATCCGGTTGACCTCGTGTCGTTCGACGACAACCCACGTTGGCGCGGCGGTGCGCCAGTTCTCGCTATCGCCACGGGCAATCGCCACCAGATCCTCATCGCTGCCGCTGCCGAGGGCACCGATGATCGTCGTCGGAATACCGGCGAGGAGCGTGACGTTCATCGCCACCACACGATGGTATGGCGTGGGTGTGCCGAGCATGGTGTTCGCCGCAGCCTCGCCGTGGGCGCGTGCCGTTGGCCACAGCGTATCAAGACTTGCTCGGCCCGTGCTATCGTCGTGTACCTGGGCCACATCCCCCGCCGCCAGGATGTCGGGTGCACTCGTGCGCAGGCAGGAGTCGGTCAGAATACCGCGATCAATGGTGATCCCGGCAGTGCGGGCCAGGTCGAGGTGTGGGCGCGTACCGATGGCGACGGCCAGAATCTGGCAGGGGATGATCTCGCCCGAGTCAGTCTCTACCGCGTACAGCTTGCCCCGCTTACCTAGTGCCTGACGCACCCGTGCGTGGTAGTGGATCTCGATCTCGTCACCGCGCAAGTACGCTTCAACCAGTTCCGACTCCTCGGCATCAAGGACGTTGGCCCAGTAGCGGGCACCACGCAGCAGGTAGTGGACATTCACGCCGCAGGCGTGTAGTCCCTCGGCCAGTTCCAGGGCGGTGATTCCGCCGCCTACCACCACTGCTTGTCCGCTTTTGTTGGCCTTGCGCACTAGCCGTTTGGCATCCTTCAGCGTATCGAGAGTGAACACCCCGTCGAGGTCGCCGCCAGGAAAATCGGGAGCAGCCGCACGGGCACCGGTGGCGATGAGCAGCTTGTCGTAGGCGAGCGAGCGCTTATCGGCGAGGATCAGGCGATGACCTGCGACATCAATCTGGGTGGCCTGGGCATGCAACCAGTGGATGCCGAGGGCGCGGAAGTCGGCCTTTGATCGCAGGAAGAGGTGTTTTTCCGGGATCTCCCCGCTCAGGTAGTAGGCCAGTCCGGGGCGCGAATAGTATCCGTCAGGGTCTTCAGAGACAATGGTGATGCTTGCCCCCGGTGCCCGTGCACGCAGAACCTCAGCTGCCGCGATGCCAGCGACCCCCGATCCCACGATAACGTAGTTTGCGGCCATATGGTAATCCTCTCTAAGATGAGCAGAGATCAACGGTGGCAAACTGCCATCATTGATTTATGCTCATCCATTTGTTAGTGGAGCGAAGGTGAGGACGCCACGTGGGCAACGAGCCACGCACTGCCCGCACGTGAGACAGGTGCTATCAAAAATCGGCTCGCCTCGCCAAGCATAGGCGCGCACGTCAAGGCCGAGTGGACAATTATATGAGCAGATCCCACACTGCACGCAGCGCGCCGACTCGGGCAGCACATGCCCATTGGCTAGCACCTCCACACGGGTGAGGTCAAAAAAAATCGAGCGTCGTTCGAGTGACATAGCGGGTTCCTCGTGTTGTGAGTAACGTCTGATCTTTCTTGCGTCAGGTTGCGCATACGCTATGGTAGCGCACGGCGCTTGGAATTTGCCGAGAAACATGATCTCATGAGTAGAGGTTTCACTACTCTGCGGTGTAAGTTCTTATATATAGCCATGCTCCTTGGTTATGAACGTGATGGATGGGAGATCTATCTGTTTGTGATGTGGACAGGATCACGCGAGGTTGCGTACTCTGATGGATGTGCTTTATGAGAGATAACCTTAAGGAATCAGCCATCCTTCTTAATGTGTTTCCAAGAAGGTAACTCTATGCTATAAGGAGGATCTGCGTACAGGTATATGAAAGGCTTTTCTCGTGAACAGGCGCACAACTCGTACTCTCGCCGCTGTCGTTGCGGCGATCATTCTGGTAGCTATCGGCCTTGTGGTGGCAAATCGATCCAGCAGCACAGGCACGACCACTCAGCCAACAGATACTCAGCCGGCCAGCGCCACCGCCGCTCAGCCGGCCAGCGCCAGTGCTGTCCTGCCCGTCCGTGCCACCATTGCTCAGCCGGCCAGCGCTACGGTTGCCCAGCCAGCGGGCACCTCCGCTGCCCAGCCGGTGAGTACCACTGCTGCTCAGCCAGCGGCCCAGCCGGTGAGTACCAGTGCCGCCCAGCAGGGTTCCTACCCGGTCTCGGCGGATCAGGCCGGCACAAACGCCCTCGCAGACTCTCCTGGCGCAACGATTACCGGTGCTCCGATGCTGGTGAGCTACCAGGGAGCCATTGTCTACGAGGTGACTCTGGATACCGGTATGGTTTATGTAGACGCCACCAGCGGGTTGGTGGTTGCCAGCACCGCAACGAACTCCGTGATGAACCGTGCGCAGGGCGGCGGCGGCGGCGGCGGTGAGGGCGGTGAGGGTGGCGAGCATGAGGGTGGAGAGCGCGAGGATCGCTAATTATTCGCCTTTGGTAACCCACAAACAAAGCGAGATGCCTGCGCACCGGAGTGTGCAGGCATCTCGCTTCTTTGTGTACCAGACTCTAGCCGAACCGCCCGGAGATATATTGCTCGGTACGGCTGTCGCTCGGGTTCTGAAAGATCTGTTCGGTGGAGCCATATTCCACCAGTTGCCCGGCGCGATCCTCATCCATGAGGAAGAAAGCTGTGTGGTCGGATGCGCGGGCGGCCTGCTGCATATTGTGGGTGACGATCACAATCGTGTAGCGCTCGCACAGCTCGAACATCAATTCCTCGATCTTCAGAGTCGAGATCGGATCGAGGGCCGAGCAGGGTTCGTCCATCAGGATGATCTCTGGCTCGACCGCCAGGGCGCGGGCGATGCAGAGGCGCTGCTGCTGCCCGCCCGAGAGCGAGAGCCCGCTTTGCGGGAGTTTATCTTTCACATCATCCCACAGGGCCGCCCCGCGCAGCGAACTTTCCACGAGCGCGTCCATCTCAGCCTTGCTGCCCTTCCACCCGTTAATCTTCGGGCCGAAGGCAATATTATCGTAGATGCTCTTGGGGAAGGGGTTTGGCTTCTGGAAGACCATGCCAATCCGCCGACGCACCTGCACCGCGTCTACATCAGGCGCGTAGAGGTTTTGACCTGAGAAGAGTACCTCGCCCTCGGTGCGTGCGCCGGGAACAAGGTCGTTCATGCGGTTGAATGAGCGCAGCACGGTACTCTTGCCGCAGCCCGACGGACCGATCAGCGCCGTGATCTCGTTGTGCCTGATCTGGAGGCTCACATCCCTGACCGCACGGAAGGTTCGGTAGAAGATGTGCATGTTGCGCGCTTCGAGCGCATACGAGTCGTTGTTCGCCATAGCTAGGAAACCCTCTTCGAGCGCAGGTAGTTGCGGAGGATGATCGCGGTCGCATTCATGGAGAGGAGGAGGATCAGCAGCACAATGATTGCCGCCGCTGCAATTGCACGAAACTCGCCCTGAGGCCGTGCGGTCCAGTTATAGATCTGGATCGGTAGCACGGTGAACTTCGCAAAGGGGCCACTCGGGTCAGTGACAATGAAGGTTGATGCGCCGATCACGATCAGCGGGGCGGTCTCGCCAATTGCCCGCGAGATTGCTAGGATTGCGCCAGTGAGGATGCCGGGCATCGCGCTGGGCAGCACAATTCGCCAGATGGTCTGCCAGCGGGTGGCACCTAGGCCGTAGCTGGCTTGGCGCAGCGAGTTCGGCACAGCGCGGATGGCCTCTTGGGCACTAATGATCACAACCGGCAGCACGAGCAGGGCCATCGTGAGCGCCGCCGCGATAATTGTTCGCCCGTTGGCCGTCTCATCGGCAGCTTGGCCAAACGCCTGGCCGCTGGTGATTGGCTCCAGGGCACGCACGAAAATCGCCAGGCCCAGGATACCATAGATGATAGACGGAACGCCTGACAGGTTGTAGATGTTGATCGCGATCAGGGTCGACAGTCGATCCGTTGCGGTGTTGAGCCAGCGACCTACCGGGGAACGCACATCGAAGGGCCGATCACTGGTGTACTCTTCCAGGTAGAGCGCCGCGCCGATACCCAGTGGAAAGGCGAAGAGTATGGTGAGTCCCAGCATCCAGAGCGTGCCCAGGATGGCGGTACGCACACCAGCACCCTGCGCATCCGACGCCATCGGGCTGGTGATAAAGCTGGTGCTCAGCCAACTCTTGAACCGGATCTCGGCACGCGGGAATTCTTGCGTAAGCTGAGCCGTGATCTCGCTGCGGTTGAAAAGATACTCGCGCAGCGGATAGATCGCCACCAGTTCGGGCTTAATTACCTCGGCATTAATGATCGCAATCAGATCCGCCGGAGTGCGCTCGGCCAGAGGCCGTTCACGCTCTAGATTGTGTAGCACACGCGAGCGTAGCCGCTGCGTCAGGATGCCGATCAGATCTTCCTGGCTCAGATCGCTCGGCTGGCGATTGGCATAGATCTCGCTTGTCGGCACCTCTTGCTGCACCGCAATGCCACCGAAAGCGTCGTTGGCAATGTTGTAGAGCAGCAGCAGCAGGATAACGATGCTGATCATCGTGCAGGTGAAGAGCAGCCCCTGCCAGATCGCACCAACCCGCTGGCGGGCAGATACATTTTTATGCACCGCCGCACCTTCGGGCAGCCGCCCGGTGCTGCGGACGACGGAGCTGGTTAAATCTGCACGTATCACTCGTAAACCTCCCGAAAGCGCTGTACAACCCAGCGGCTCAGTATGTTGAGTACCATCGTGATCACGAAGAGGATTAGGCCGATGGCAAAAATACTGGTGTAGTCAATCGTGCCGTAGCTCAGGTCGCCGCCGGAAATGCGGGCGATGTGGCCAGTCATGGTTTCGGCAGGCTTGAAGGGGTTGAAGGTAAAGTTGGGACTGGCACCGGCTGCCAGAGCCACCACCATCGTCTCGCCCACTGCGCGGGACATGGCGATGATCCCGGCGGCGACGATGCCAGAGAGGGCCGAGGGGACAACAACGTGGACAGCAGTTTCAAACTTTGTCGCACCGAGTCCGAAGGCGGCTTGTCGCAGGGCTGTGGGCACCGCGCTCAGAGCATCCTCACTGAGCGTGGCGACAATCGGGATGATCAGGATGCCCACAACGATGCCCGCCGAGAGGTCGTTATAGATCTCAACCGTATCTTGGCCGAAGACACTGCGCAGGATCGGAGTAACGAAGGTGAGGGCAAAATACCCATAGACCACGGTGGGGACACCAGCAAGCAGTTCCAAGATGGGTTTGAGGATGCCACGGGCGCGCTCAGAGGCATACTCTGCTAGGTAGATCGCCGCGCCCAGGCCGAGAGGAATGGCTACCAGCATGGCGATGAGACTGGTCATTAGGGTGGCGTTAACCAGAGGCAGGATGCCGAACTTGCCGATGGATGGCTGCCAGATGGTTGTGGTAAAAAAATCTACCAGCGAGACGGTCGGGTCGCGAAAAAAGAGCAGCGACTCCTTACCGAGGACATAGACAATGCCGAGGGTGACGAAGATCGAGGTAAGGCCGCAGGCAAACAGGATGAACTGGATGATCGCCTCACCGATCCGTGGGCGTCGCCGCAGATCGAGCGGCGGCCTCGTCGTAACGGTGCCGCCCGGATCTGTGGCGACACGGGCTTGATCAGCCATATGAAAGCTCCTCCTCATTCGCATTTGTCCCAACCGTGCGCCCATTATAGCTGGTATGACAAGGTGTCCAGGTGTCAGGTGTCAGGTGTCAGGTGTCAGGTTCGTCGTGCGGGCTTCCCGCCTGCCGACGCGCATCTGGCGGGCGGAAGCCCGCACGACGCGCAGCCCAAACGGTAAAGCTGGATTGAACCATGTCTATGGGGCGAGTTCCACGATCTTCCTGACTGGGAAATCCTCTCTCCCACACATATGATTGCAGAACAAGAGGGACGTGGCGAAGATCCTCCCACGTCCCTCTTGTTCTGTGGGCCAAAAGAACTACCGTGCGGACAGCCAGTTGTTCTTCGCCTCATCCAGCGCTGCGCTGCTGGCAGGGAAGTAACCAACGCCGAGGATCTCGTCGTTGACGAAGGAGAGGAAGTAGTTGATGAAGGCGGCCACCTGAGGCTTGTCCTTCATGATCTTGGCGTCGGAATAGAGGAAGAGCGGGCGAGACAGCGGGTACTTGTTGCTCTCAGCCGTGGCCTCGTCGGGGGTTACGCCCTCGACATTCAGGATGTGCAGCTTGGCCTTGTTCTCCTGGTAGTAGGCAAAACCGAAGTAGCCAATCGCGTAGGGGCTACCCTCAATGCCCTGCACCAGCACGTTATCGTCCTCGGAGAGTTGGGGGTTGGCACCCAGCAGCTTCTGCTTGTCCTTGGCGAAGATTACCTCGACGAAGTAGTCGAAGGTGCCGCTATCGGTGCCGGGGCTGAACAGCTTGATCGGCTCTGCCGGGTAGCTGGGGTCTACGTCCTTCCACGTCTTGGCCTGGCCCGAGAAAATTGCTTCCAACTGAGCCTTGGTGACATTGGTCAGGAAGGTATTCGCGGAACTGACCACAATCGCCAGGGCGTCGGTGCCGACGCGGAACTCGACGGGAGTGCGGCCCTTGGCTACGCATGCCGCCGTCTCGTCGTCCTTGATTGGCCGCGAGGCGGTGGCGATGTCGGTCTCGGCGTTCTTGCAGAAGCGCTCAAATCCTGCGCCCGTGCCGACGTTGTCTATGGTGATCTGGCTGGCGTAGCCGTCTTTCTTGAACAGCTCAGCCATTCGCTCGGCCAGCGGGAAGACGGTGCTCGACCCTGCCGCAATGATGTTGCCCGTCACTGTTTTCGCATCAACCTCAGGGAGAGTAACACCTGCGCTGGTCGTGGCGGCGGTAGTAGCCGGAGCAACCGTGGCGGCAGGGGCGGTGGTAGCCGGAGCAACCGTGGCGGCGGGGGCGGTAGTAGCCGGAGCAACCGTGGCGGCGGGGGCGGGAGCCGTGGCGGCGGGGGCGGGAGCCGTGGCGGCGGGGGCGGCAACTGTGGCGGCGGGGGCTGCCGGTGCCGTCGTGGGGGCATTTGTCGTGGCTGTGCCGCCACAGGCAGCGAGGGTCGGGATCAGCAGAAGCAGGGCGAACATGTCCCAAGGTCGCATCTGTCGAAACAAAATAGTCCTCCTCAATCACCTGCCGACGATATATCGGTGTCGTGCCGTCGCACTTACGCAGATCGGCACGCCATCACACGATGGCATCTGCAAGTTTAAACAAGGGTGTTTAAGTCAAGATTAACGAAGTATGAACAAAATGTTAAATCGGAAGGGCATTATGGTAAAAATTCATGTCAATGTTCAATGCAACACCCGTTTCTCGCCGACACGGCGAGTGATCGTGCGCTGATCAAGGTGTTCAAGAAAGGCCAGGGCGTACTTGCGCGTGCTGCCAAAATGATCGCGCAGGTATCCAACGCTTAGTCCGCCCTCGGCAAGGATGGTGGCGCGCACCCAGGCCAGCAATTCATCGTAGGTTTCGGATAGGAAGTAGACATCGGTGGCGACCCGCACGAGCAGGCGGCGATCACATGCCCAGGCTAGCAGTTCACTATCGAGATCCGGTGTGGGCGGACTGTAGGGGACGCGAGACATCGCGGCCAGGGCCATATCCAGATCGCGGCGAGCAGCAGCGTCGGGCTGGGCCAGATGTCCCGCTAGCCACGCATACGTCTCGCTCTGGCCCATCATTCCGTGGTGGGCGGCAGCATCGAGGAATGCGGCAAAGGCGTATGGACTCAGGCGCAAGCGCTGACGTAGCTCCTCACGCGGCATACCTTCGCGCAGCGGATAGCGCCGGTGGTAGGCCCGCAGCGGCGGCAGCATACGCTCCACCAGTTTGTTCCAGCCAACAGGAGTGATGATCTGTTTGCCAAGCGCCAGAACCCGACGACGGGAGAGCAGATCAGCGAGGGTAGCCTCGGCCACCATCTCGGAGAGACCTACCTCGTGCCGTAACTCTGCCCACGTACGCGGCGGCCCGTCACCGAGCGCCTGGAGCAGCAGTTCATCTGGGGTTCCACGGGCCAGGATTTCCAGGGCGGACAGCACCTCGCTGCGGAAGCGGCGATGGCGTAGCGGATGCGGATCAATCACCGTGCCACCCGCTACCGTCAGGCTAGGTGAGGCCACCCGCAGGATACAGCGGTCACCCCGAGCGACCAGGATCGGGCGATCGAGGCGCAGTTGTACCCAGCCTATCGCCCCAGGAGCCAATGTCTCGGCATCCAGCAGCGTCACTCGGCAGGGTACCTCCGCCGCGCCGACAAACAGATCCAGTCCATCGTTCTGCTCAATCATGTGTGGGGCATCGGCCAGCACCCGCAAACGCAGATCAAGCATCGTTGTGGGCGTATGGGCATCGGGCAGACTCAACACATCGCCCCGGCTCATCTGGCTGTGGGGGATTCCTGCCAGATTCACCGCCACCCGTGTGCCAGGGAGCGCGATCTCACTGCGCTGCGTGTGTGTCTGGATGCCCCGGACACGCCCGCGCAGCCCAGTCGGCTGAATCTCAACTTCCTGACCCACCGCCAGGGGGCCATCAATCAGGGTGCCTGTCACCACCGTGCCAAATCCGCCGATAGTGAAGGCACGGTCAATCGGTAGTCGCGGGATACCCGTATTACCTGTGCGCGCCGGGGTTGCGTCAAGCATAGCATCGAGGGCGACACGCAGATCATCAAGACCCTGGCCACGACGAGCCGAGACCGCGACGATGGGTGCGCTGGAGAGACTCGTACCCGCCAGCCGCACACCCACCTCCTCGCGCACCAAAGCTAGCCAGTCGGCATCTACGAGATCGGCCTTGGTAAGTACCACCACACCGTGAGTAATGCCGAGCAGATCGAGAATCGCCAGATGCTCGATGGTCTGCGGCATCATCGTCTCATCGGCAGCGATCACCAGGAGCGCAGCGTCAATCCCGCCAACACCCGCGAGCATATTTTTGATAAAGCGCTCGTGTCCCGGCACATCCACCAGGCTCACACTGCGCCCGCTCGGCAGGCTCATCCATGCAAAGCCGAGATCAATCGTCATCTCGCGACGCTGCTCCTCCGCCAGGCGGTCGGGGTTAATCCCCGTCAGCGCCTTCACGAGTGTAGACTTACCATGATCGACGTGGCCGGCGGTGCCGATAACATACATGAGGTGTACGCACCAAGTGATGAGCAACCAGAAACATGAGGGTAGAGCACCCATGGTACCACTCGTTGTACCATGCGCAACTATAATGGTTCCGTGTTTGCAATAGAGGGCAAAAGTTATCCTGTTATGCGTGTCACGCCAGGGCTGATGCAACGTCACACACCCGACCCGTTTACGCCTATGACAAGGTTCAGATCGGATTTACAGTGTGCGGTGTTTGTAGTGCGGGCTTCCAGCCTGCCAGATGTGCGTCGGCAGGCTGGAAGCCCGCACTACGAACTGTAAATCTGACACCCGACACCTGACACCATGTCTATGGCACGGGCAATCTGAGGACTTTGCATCAGCCCTATCTGCTGAGAACTAAAAATGATTATTAAAAAAAGATTGTGGTATGATATGTACAATCCCCTTCCCAGACGGAGAATCCATGACACGACATCATGGGCGGCTCGCTGACGAGCTACGCCAGATCGAGATCATTCCTGGGTACGCACCCTACGCCGAGGGTTCGGCCCTGATTAGCTGTGGCAACACGCGGGTGCTGTGCACAGCCAGTATTGAAGATCATGTGCCGGGTTGGTTGCGTGGCCAGGGGCGCGGGTGGGTGAGCGGCGAATACGCACTGCTCCCGCGATCAACCCACACCCGTACCCGGCGCGAGCGCACCGGAGCCGGCGGGCGCACCCAGGAGATCCAGCGCCTGATCGGTCGGGCGCTGCGTGCCGCTGTCGATCTCACCGCCCTCGGCGAACGCCTGATTACCGTAGACTGCGATGTGATTCAGGCCGATGGCGGCACCCGCACGGCGGCGATCACGGGCGGATACGTGGCACTGGCCCTGGCCTTGCGTACGCTTCAGGCCAACGGTACGCTGACCCACGATCCTCTGGCGCGGGCGGTGGCCGCCGTGAGCGTCGGTATTGTCGGCGGCGAACTGCTGCTCGACCTTGATTATAGTGAGGATAGCAGCGCCGATATGGACTGCAATGTGGTGCAGACCGATAGCGGCGCATTTGTCGAGGTACAGGGCACCGCTGAGGGCGATCCGGTGAGCCGGACGCAGATGGACGCCCTGCTCGATCTGGCCGGTCGCGGGATCGGCAGGCTGATTGCGGCCCAACGGGCGGCGCTTGAGGCTAAAACCTAAGAGAACCGTACTTCCACTTTTTACCCCCTACATAGCACCAGGAGAAACGTACGATGCAGGAAGAGCAGCACAACAACCGCGAATCAGGTATGCGCCACCTTCAGCGTGGCATAGCGTTTGAGCGCTCGAACCGCATCGCCGAGGCCGTTGACTCGTACCGTCAGGCCATCGCCAGTTATCCCTATCTCTCCGAGGCCCACAACGCGCTCGGATTCTACTACCAGCGTAGCGGGCTGCTCACCAAGGCTGCCGATGAGTTTCGTACTGTCGCCAGCCTCGTCGGTGACTTCCTGGCTTACTTCAACCTTGGCTATATCCTGGTGGAATTGGAACACTACGATGAGGCATTGGACACCTTTAGTCACTGCCTCGGCCTTGACCCGAACGACTCCGCCACCCACTTCGAGATCGGGCTGATCCACTATGCCTGTGGCGATTATGGCGCGGCCCTCAGCCACCTCCAGATGCCCCTGATCAGCTATCCTAGCGATTGGGAGATCCATAACCTGACGGGCAAGTGCTACCTGGGAATGCGTAGCTATGATGAAGCTATGAGTGCCTTTGGCCGCGCACTGCTGCTCACCAATAGTCCGCAGGTTCAGGTAGAATTGCTCGACAATATCAACACCGTCGAACGCTACCGCGAGTTCCGTAGTCTCACGACGGTTAAAGATCAGCTTTATGCTCAGGAAGGTGTGATCTACCTCGGCTCGGCCCACGACGATGGACTGAATGTGCAGGAAGTCCACGATTTCCACTTCACCTACCCGGATGTCAGTATCACTCTCCAGCGTCTGATTGCGCTGATCAAAAGCTCACGCTGGAGTTTCACCGCCATCGTCTGCGGCGATACCCTCACCCGCCCCTTAGCCGGTGCCCTCGCGCATTTGATGGAAATCCCGCAGCGTAGTGTTGATCAGCTTGTCCCGGATGATCGTGCGCTCCTGCTGATCGCTGTTGCCCACGAGGCGGAGTTGCTTCTGCTCACGCTTGAGCGAATCCCCTGCTCTGCGACCGCCTTCTGCCTCGGACTTAACTGGCTGCGCCACAGCAAGGCACTGCCCGACCTGATCGGTATCGCCGCCCACGGAGCATGTAGTGTACCCTGGGAGATTGAGTTGCGCTGTCTACGCGCTGATGGTGCTGCCGCAGTTCAGATTGACGCCTGTGTGTCCCTGGCTACCCAGCAGATCATCCAGGCATTCCACGAGACGCCCATTGATGGCAACTTGCCCCGCCAGATCCGCTACTATACCCGCAACCATCGCAAGGTGAACACAAAAACATAAGAGCGAAGTTCTTACGTTTTCGTGTTATAATACTACACGTTTCCGGTTTTTAATCCTCGGAATCTCTATGATCCGACTCGGATTTCCGGTGCGTGTCGTCGGTCGGCCCGGCCTGGGCAGCGGGCGACCCGCACACTTAAGCATTGGCCTTGTGCGCCTGGGCGATGTATTGAGCTACATCGAGCAGATTGGCGTGCGATTTTACCGTATCGCGGCGGGTATGTTGGTCTCTGACGGTATGCGCCAGATTGACGAGTGCGCTGCGCAGATTGATCTGCTGGCCCGACATCTCGTTGCCACGGGTACCCGGCTAACGGCTCACCTCGATCATAGCGTGGCCCTTGGTTGTGCTGATGAATCCCTTGCGGCGGATGGGGCGGCTCAGATCGAGGCGATGGCAGCCCTGCTTGAGCGGCTGGACGCGCACCGGCCCGCTGGGCGAATCGAAGGAACTATTGTGGTACACGTAGGTGGCCCCGCCGCCGACCCGGCGACTCTGCAACGATTCGCCATGCGCCACCACGCCCTCTCGGCGCGGGCGCGCTCGCGCCTAGCGGTCGAACACGATAGCGCGGGCCACAGTCTGGGACAACTCCTCGCTCTGCATCACCGCTGCGGTGCGCCGGTAGTCTTTGACGCTCTGCACTGGGAGATCTGGAATCCTGAGGCAATCCCGCTCGACATTGCCCTTGGCCTGGCCCTGGCCACATGGCCACCCAAAACGCTCCCGGAGGTACACCTGAGCAGCCAGCGTAGTGAAGCCCACCTGCTGCCGCCACGCTCTGGCCAGCAGGCCGCCGTATTGCCGCCACGCCCTGGCCAACATGCTGACTTTATTGATACCGGTAGCCTCCAGCGCCTGCTGGCTGCCGCACGCGGGCTGCCGCCCTTCGACCTGATGCTTGAGGCAAAGGCGGGCGACCTCGCCCTGCTGCGACTACGTGCCGAGATCGCCCGCCGCACACCTCGCCTCGCTCTGGCCCTTGGCTAGACGATTGCAGATTGCAGATTGTAGATTGTAGATTGAACGCAACGCATTCAGACGCGATCTTTGATATGCTGTTATCGGCTGTTGTCTATTGAGGCCATGCTATAATGCGGGCGATTATGCTCTCGTATGCCCGACCCGAAGATTCTTGCCCTGTAGCTTTAAGGAGTTGTTCGTGAGCCAGTCGCCCTCTCCTCGACCGAAGCAGCCCGAACCGGCTGCGCCGAAAAATACCATGCCCGGTATTGTCTCCGCCGCTGTCGTACTTCTTGTCGTCGGGATCGTTGTCGGCTTGCTGGTTAGCCGCGCCGGAACTGCCAATAAGCCGGCCCCTGCGAGCCAGGCCGACAACGGCATCTCACGTACCGCCGCCGCCATACCCACCGTGCCAGTGGCACCCACCGTAGCTGCCGCCGCGCCCACCTCCGCGCCCGTTGTCAACGCCCAGGTGCTGCCCACCACCACCACTCACACCTATAGCGCGGCCCCGCCGATGACAATTGACCCGGCAAAGAAATATACCGCCACCATCGAGACGCCCCGTGGCAACATTGTGGTTGAGTTGCTGCCCGATATCGCCCCGCAGACGGTGAATAACTTCGTTTTCCTGTCTCGCCAGAATTTCTACAACGGCCTGACCTGGCACCGCGTCCTCGCAGGCTTTATGGCCCAGGGCGGCGACCCGCAGGGTGATGGCAGAGGCGGCCCCGGCTACTCGATCCCCGCCGAATTCACCGATAAGATCCTCTACGATAAGCCCGGCCTTCTGGCGATGGCCCGCTCTAGCGACCCCAACAGCGCCGGATCGCAGTTCTTTATCACCACTGCCCCGGCTCCCGCGCTCAATAACCAGTACACGATCTTTGGCCGGGTCACCCAGGGCCAGGATATTGTCAACGCTATCCCGCTACGCAACCCAGACAGCCCCGCCGATGCGGCAAAGCCCGGCGAGACCATCCTCGGCATCACGATCTCCGAGAACTGACAACGAAAAGGCACGAATAAACGAATGGAGCAGTTGCTCCATTCGTTTATTCGTGCCTTTTCGTTGTCTATTTTTTTCGCCCGAAGAGTCCGCGAGGCTTGGGTGTCTCCACCGTCTGCCGCAGTGAGTCCAGATCGCCATCGAGGCTACTGGATGGGGAAGCGGAGGGCGGCGGTGTCGCGGTAGGCTTTCGTTTATCTTTTTCTGCGAGGTCGCTGAGCGAGATCCGCTTGCCGGGAGTGGCCTTGGGGGCATCGGGGGCAATTACCTCAGGCTTCGGGGCGGGCGCGGGCTTTGGAGCGGGCGCGGGCTTTGGAGCGGGCGCGGGCTTCGGGGCGGGCGCGGGCTTCGGGGCGGGCTTCGGTTTAGACGTGGGCGCAGGTACCTCAACGGGCGCAAGAGCGGGCATACTCATCGCTGAATGGGACTCGACATACGGGCTTGGCCCGCGCTCCGCGCCGAGGGCAACCAGCCACTCCCATATCTTCAGGCAGCGTTGCTGATCATTGGTGGGGAGTTGGAGCGGTCGGCCACGTGCATCAATCACCACGCCAAGGGCGCTGCCGCCAATTGCCGCCGGGTCGGATGCTACCTCCTCACCGGGGGCAGCGCGACCTATTCGCACACCTGCGGCGGGATGCAAAATCAACTGCGCGTAGCGTCCTAGAGTAAGTGGCACGCGCAACAGTTCACCGTGACGCACAGTATATCGCTGGGTTTTTCCACCGACCACGCTCAGATCCAGCTCAAGGGCAACCTCGCCGTGACGCCCCTCGCCACTCAGCATGACACAGGTGGCCAGCGGCATATTGCCGAGCAGATCGCGATCAAAGATCGTCACCGCAGCATCAGCATCGAGCGAGGCGAGGGCACCAATGCTCGGCACAAGGCCGAGGTTGTCTAGATGAATATCGAGAATCGGCTGGCCTTGATCGGCACCGGGCTGCAGTGCATCGAGCAGAGCCAGCAGGGCCATGCCAGGGTGTGGCACGTGAGAAAGCGATCCACCGCACGCGATCAGCCAATCGTAATCGTTCAGAGGCTGTTCATCGCGCAGAGCAACGACCGCCATCGAGAGTGACTCACGGGCGAGGGCCAGATCAATAGCGAGATCCTCCGGGCTTGCCGGGAGCATATGCGGGCGAAGCATCTTATTCAGCAGGCGATGGGTAAGGTCGGATGTGCTGATCGGGAAGGGTAACCAGCGGGCCACAGCGGCCACGCCGCGTTCAGCCAGGATTGACGAGATCCCGTAGGCTACCCCGCAGACGCCCAGGACGGCTGGATGGTAGCGACCGGGTGCCGCGTAGAAGGCTGAACTACTGCTCGCGCCGCTATCCACCAGTAGCACCCGCCGACCCGAGCGTTCAGCCACAAAGCGTGCCACGAGGCCCGAGGCATCGCAGACTGTACGAATCGGCGTGCGGCTCGTGCGGCGCAACCCTGCGATCCCCGGCAGGCGCGACATAATCTGCTTCTCGTACAGCCGCGACAGCTCCATGCGCGTTGGTTCCAAGTACTCTTGGTCGAGGGCGGGACGCAGATTCTCTACCACAAAAACTTCGGCCCGGTCAGAGATTGCCGCAACAACCCGCTCACGGGCATCGCTGTTGCCTGCGTAGATCACCGGTCGGGACGCACTATCTTGGCGCTGCTGCCCGCTGCTGTCCACCATCGTACTCACCACCGTGAGGCCGACAATATGGGCGAGCCGGTTGACCGCATCCACGGCACCATGCTCAAGCCCACCGGCGATCAGCATCGCATCAGGGCGCAGGCTCATGAGCGACTGTACCTGGCGCTCAATCCACGAAAGATCCCCGGCGCTCACCAGTGGCTGGCCCACCGCATCATCGAGAGTTACCAACTGGAGGAGGGCGGTGTAGGTAGCGCGGCTGGCCCGCAGCGCACTGCGGGCCGATACATCGGCGGAGATCGCCGTGATCACCAGAGTCATTGCGCCAGCGGCACTCGTCACCACCACCAACTCGTTGACTCCATCGCGGTCACCGTCCTGCGGCATAATCAACTGGCCGTCACGAATCAGTTGCCGACCCGTCAGTTCTGCGATCTGCGCCGCAGCCTCCAGCACCGCATAGAGCGCGTTCTGATAGGGCGGTTCGATGCTGCTGCTCGTCTCGGCATGGCCGATCATACGGCTCTCACCGTCTACTTGATCCACCAGTGTAACCCTGGTAATCAGGCTGCCGATCTCGGCGACAAGTACCGAACCTAACATATCAGCTCTATCCCCTCAGATCTCCGCTTGTTGATAACTGCCGATGTCATCCCAAGAGGCTGCGAACCCAGCCAACAATAAACGCAAGGCGCTCGTTTAGGGCCGTGATGTAGGTGAGTAGACCGCCAGCCAGGAAGAACCCGAAGGCGATCATGAGCAGCCAGCGTCCGATTCGTGCGCCAAAGGCGACCACCCGCCCCGCCGGCGTTTTGCGGGGTACCGTGAAGTAGAAGTAACAGAGCGTCGCCACCACGCCAAGCGAGAGCAGTACGGAGCCGACTGCTTGGATAGGGTCGCTGCCAATCGGTCTGGTTGAGTCCCGTAGCTGGGGCATCAGAGTACCTACCAGGACACCGCCAAGGGCGAGGGCGGATCCCACGCCAAAGATCAGGGCAAGCGGCAGGTTGGCCAGCCACGAGATCTGCTGACGCCCAGAGATGCGGGCGAGCAGGAGAGTACCTAGCAGGAAGGGTAGTACCTGCGTGCCAAGACTGATCGGATCGCCTATCGCTGCGACAGCACTCATGGCGTTCGGGCGTAGCACCTGATGGTAGATCACCACAAAGGCATAGCCAAGCGAGATACCGATAAAAAGGTACTGTACGACACGGAAGGCCGGGTTGTCGCCCAGCAGGCGGCTGAAGACCATGAGCGTCAGCACCACGCCCACCAGTCCGGTGGCTAGGCTCAGCATAGTGCTGGTCACGCGGCACCTCGCCGGGATTTACGGGCGTGCGCCAGGGCTAGGCCGAGGCCACCGCCGATCAGCAGGATCACAAAGGTCAGCACCGCCAGCGACTGCTGGCCGGTGGCGCGGGCAATATCGGCGCTATCGGCACCTGTGGTAAGCGCATTCAGGGCCAGGGCACCCTGCAAGCCTGCAAGATGATACACATTTGGCAGGCGTAGGTATGGCTGCAGCATCGGCTCAGACTCCCGTGGTATCAGGAAGGTGATCGGCACCGAGGGTGCGGCGCTATGTACCTGCTCCATCCAGATCTGCGCATCCTGAGGCTGGTCTGCCAACACGATGATCATCGAGAGATCGGAGATCTGACTCACACGCGGCGAGCCGTCCAAATTCGTTGCCAACAGACCTTGGGTTGCATCGCGGCCCTCAAAGTCCGACCGAAGTTCAGCGCGCAGATTTTGCGCCAGGAGACGCAGGGCCAGTTCGCCACCGGGGCGATAACCAAGGAACACGTAGTCGCGCCCGCCAAACACTCTGCCGTCAGGATCGATGTTATAGCCAGTAGCCCGCAACTGCGCCCGCAGGTCAAACGAGAGCAAAGTACCCTGAAGATCCGTGCTAAGCACGATCAGCTTGGTCTTGTTCTTCATAACCTGGCTCGTCACCGCCTGTTCTAGCGGGCGCAGCTCGGCGGTTCGTTGGGCATCCCACTCATAGGCGATCATTACAATATCATCGGGGCCAAGGCGGGCGAGGCGTTGACTGAGATCGGTGACGCCCGGTGCCGTGGGTGTAGCGGTCTGGAGCGGCACGATGATCTGCGGATTCAGCATGCCCGCCACGAGGACGATGGCGAACAGGATGTAGAGTACTCGGTCAAGGCCGACTTGCTGCCAGCGTGACAAAGGCACCGGGGCAGGTGCGATGACAGGTGCGGGGTAGGGCGCACGCACGAGCTGTCCGAGCAAGGCTACCGCGCCCATCTGTTCAGGGCTACGCTGGTAGAGTCGGCGTGCGGGAGTCGCCGATGTAGCGAGGGGAGGAGCGTTGCTCATGCTCACTTCGCTGTCACCTTCATCGGCTGCGCCCAAGCGGGTGAGCCAATCGAGAGCTTGGCCCTCGGGGCTTCCCGTAGGCTGCTCCACCTCTGGTGGTCGCAGCCAACCGGGAAGATCAGCTCCCTTAAAGAAGTCATCGCCCTCAGCGTCCTCATGTGCCGACACCCGGCGCTGGGGCTGGGTTGTCACATCTTCCGTCTGCGAAGTGTAGGCAGGTGTACGGGCTGGAGGTGGCTCATCGGCAACGCCGCGCAGCCAAGATGGCAGGCTCATGTCTCCAGCGGACGGTGAGCCTGATGTGGTCGTTGGCTCGGACGAGGTTGTTGAGAGCCAAGGCGGCAGATCTTGCGGGGCGATGGCCGTGGATCCACCGTTATCCGGTGGCCCAGCAGCCTCGCGCAGCCAGTCCGGTACATCAGCGGGCGCAGGAGTGGGCGTAGGAATGGGTGCAGCAGGCGCAGGCGCAGGCGCAGGCGCGGCGGGGGCCGGGCGTTCTTCCGCGTCTCGCAACCACGCCGGGATATCATCCTCGACAGGGGCAGAGGCAGGGGTAGGGGCGGCGGGGGTCGGGCGTTCTTCCGCGTCTCGCAGCCACGCCGGGACGTCATCCTCGACGGGGGCAGGTGCGGCGGGGGCCGGGCTTTCTTCCGCGTCTCGCAGCCACGCCGGGATGTCATCCTCGACCGGGGCAGGGGTGGCGGGGGCCGAGCTTTCTTCCGCATCTCGCAGCCATGCCGGGACGTCATCCTCTACGGGGGCGGGAGCAGGGATGGGGGTCGGGTGTTCTTCCGCGTCTCGCAGCCACGCCGGGATGTCATCCTCTACGGGGGCAGGGGCGGCGGGGGCCGAGCTTTCTTCCGCGCCCCGCAGCCACGCTGGGACGTCATCCTCGACGGGGGCGGGGGCACGGACGGGGGCCGAGCTTTCTTCCGCGTCCCGCAGCCACGCCGGGACGTCATCCTCGACAGGGGCGGGGGCGGCGGGGGCCGAGCTTTCTTCCGCGTCTCGCAGCCACGCCGGGACGTCATCCTCGACGGGGGCGGGGGCGGCGGGGGCCGAGCTTTCTTCCGCGCTCCGCAGCCAATCGGGCACATCCTCCGTATCGGTTGCAGGCTCCGAGGTGGCAGCAGGGCCATTGAGCCAACTGGGTGCCGCATTATCGGGCGAGTTATCTCCACCAGACACATCACGCAGCCAGTCAGGAACATCCGAGTCGGTCGCAGATGAGTCGGGACTATCCGATCCACTTAGCCAGTCAGGCACGCTGCCTGGGTCGCGCAGACGACCCTGATCAGTCGGCGCATTGAATGAGACCGGGGTGACATCACGCAGCCAATCGGGAACCCCATCAGCGGCTATCGTCTCGGCCTGCGCAGAGGCATTGTCGGCCCAATTGGCCAAAACCGTCCTATCATCTTGCGTACCCGCAGGCTCATCCGTCAGCCAGTTTGAGGAGAGCGGATCAAATACCTTCTGCGATGGCGGTGGTGGATCATCGGCAACCGGCGCAGATGAAGAGATACTCTCAATCTCAGCAGAACTCACATCGCGCAGCCAGTCGGGAACCCCGCTCTTCACGTCAATCATCTCAGACAGCGAGGGCTGAGGCGGCTTGGGGTCTGCGGGATCGGACTCTTGGCCGATACTGCGCAGCCAATCGGTCGCGCCGACCGGCATCCTAATCCGCGAGGTGGTTGTGGTAGAAGGTGGCTCTGGCTTAGGCTCAGGTTCAGGGGCGTCAGTGCTGTCAGACGAAGAGGAGAGGCTATGCAGCCAATTGGTCGCACCGAAGGGCGCGGGTCGGGTCGTCGCGTTTGGCTCAGACGTGTCCACATCGCGCAGCCAATCCGGCGTATCATTATCGTCCCTATGTGGGGACACACCTGGGAGGCTCGTATCACCTGTGGGCGCAGCTCCAATCTCACTCTGTAGCTCGCGCAGCCAATCGGGCGTATTATCAACGGGTTCAGGCGTAGTTTGAGCGGAGGATACCGACGGCACCACATCATGCAGCCAATCCGGTGTTGTGCCGGAGGCAGGGCGGGGTGGAAGCGGCAGATTGCGAAGCCAGGGCGGCAGATGTTCCATGGTGTGAAGTCAGAGCCGGCCCGTTATGCGGCCTAGCATCAGCGATCAAGATACGGCAGATCGAAGCCAAGTAGGACACGCACACTGGCAACCAGCGCACCGATAGCGGCACCGATCAGCAGTCCACGGGCACCAGCGAGGGCAACATAGTCGTTTACCCATTGGATTGTGACACCGATGCCGGGCAGGGCAGAAATGGTCGGCAGTTGCGATAGTAGCACAACAACGGCGACGATGACGATAACCGTAGCATCTGCACTACGGCGACCGAGGGCGCGAATCGCTGCGCTGAGGCTAAAGAAAGCCAGCAGTGCCAGCAGACTACTCGATAGCGGTATGTAGACTGCGTTAAAAAGAGCGTGAATGGGCTGCTCGGCCAGACTGCTGGGCAGAACGATCCCTGTCGCGCCGGGTAGGGGGAAGAAGATACCGAACACAATCACCAGAATCATGCCCGCCAAGAGTACGAGGCTATAGCCCCAGTCGGGGTTACGGTGGCGGATGCGCTGTATGTGTGCGACGACAACGCTCATGCACCCTATCAGGAGCGCGAGCGCGGTAATGAGGGCGGCCCATCGAACCAGGGTATGCGCAACAATCGCCACCACCGCGCCGCTACCGGCGAAGTCGAGTAGCACAATGAGGCCGGAGACTCCGGCAATCAGAATGGCAAACGCACGTTTGAGATCGCGCAGGAAGGCCATTCCACGCCCCTTACTCTTCCAAATGCTAGAGTCCAGCCAATGACGGAAGCCCAAGTGAGGGCGAGATCAGGCTATAGATGAAGCCACCGATGACTAGCATAATGACCACCGTACGCAGCAGATCTTGGGTCATTAGCCGTGACTGCGCTACGGGTTCGGTGGAGAGATACGCCTCTGCGGCAAAGACCTCCTCGCCGATCAGGGTGGATGACGTGGTGAGCATCATCAGTGGCAGCGCGGCGCTACCTGTTGATCCAACCACCTGTGGCAAATCGCGCTGCGCCCCATCTTCGCCAATCAGCAGAAATTCCTGCCCGAAGCTACCGACCATCACACTCGCCCCGATCTGCTCACGACCATACAGCGTCGTTACACCGGAGGCATAGGCGAGCGCATCCTGATGGGCGAGGAGATGCACCTTGGCACCATCGTAGTCCTGAGTCTGTCCGGCTTGTTGATATGCCTGACGTACTGCCCCGCGCAGTGACAGTAGCGTGATCACATCACCGGAACTTACGAGAATGGGGGCACCATTTAAGGCAGCCTCCCCCGCAACCCGGCTCGCCACCATCAGCCCGGCCACTGTCTCAGCAGTCGTCCCGCCTGTACCGCTGCCCGCCCCGATCATACCGGAACCGGGCGAGACGTGCAGCAGTTTGCCTGTCTCTGCGCCATGTGCGAGGGCACTGTGCAGGGCGTCGAGGGCTGGCAGTGAGCGCCGCACGGGCAGCCGCCCAGCGAGTATGCGCGCATGGTGCAGCCATGTCATACAGACAACCACCAGCGTGACCAGCAGGATAATGAGTGTTTGGGGCGGAGGCAGGGGCACGGAGATCATGAGTAAGCTCTCCGGGGGTGAGACAAACGTGACAATTCTTTACAACGTCCCTGATTTTACTCCTTCGAGTGTAACCCAAAGGATCGGCTTTGTCAACACTATTGACGGGCAAGCAGCCTGCGTAACGTATGCCAGGTTGCCGTATCTGTCAACAGATTCGCATAAGGGTAGAGGCCAGTACCACGGACAAGGGGGCGGACAAATAATGCCAACTGGCTACTGATCACATCGAGGGGGCGCAGCACATCGAGCAGAAGAGCAGCGGGTTCACGCAGGCCAGCCCGCTCGATCTGTTCTGCTATGTGCTGTGGAGCAAGCATCCGATCATCCATGCGAAACTCCGAGACGATCAAACGTCCTACGGGGAGACAACCTCGTCGCCGAAGAAAACCCCCAGCGCACGGGCGCAGAGTACCAGATCGCTGTGAGGTCGAACCGTTTTCAGATGACCACATGCCTCGGCTAGCGGCACCGTGATGATCTCCTCTGCTCGCAGCGCTACCATTTCGCCAGAAATACCCCGCGATAGCGCGGTCACGGCAGCAGCGCCATAGCGTGTGGAGAGTAGCCGGTCGTAGGGCGAGGGCGATCCGCCGCGCTGGAGATGGCCCAGCACGACAACGCGGGTATCCTTCCCGGTGAGGCGCTGAATGTGTTCGCCTACCCAGTGTCCAACCCCACCGAGGCGACCGTCCGCGATATACATCTCGGTTCCGCCCATTGGTCGGGCACCCTCAGCGACGACGACGATGCTGAACGTGCTGCCATACTGTTCGCGCTGACGAATCTTGGTGGCCACAGTTTCGATGTTGAATGGGATCTCGGGAATGAGGATGGCGTCGGTACCACCGGCTAGCCCCGAATGTAGGGCGATCCAGCCGGTGTGACGCCCCATTACCTCAAGCACCATCACGCGATTATGGCTGGCCGCCGTCGTATGTAGCCGGTCAATTGCATCGGTAGCCACCTGGAGAGCCGTATCGAAGCCGAAGGTGCGGTCGGTACCAGCCAGGTCATTGTCAATCGTCTTCGGCACGCCAATCACCGGTGCCCCCAGCTTGTAGAGTTCCAGCGCGATACGCTGCGTACCCTCGCCGCCAATCGTGATCAAGCCGCTTAATCCAAGTTCGCGGATCGCCCGCACACCGAGGTTGTAAGGATCTTCGTCGGATGACAGAGCTACATTCCGTGGTCCAAAGTGGCCTTTGTTGGTCGTACTGAGGATGGTGCCACCTCGGGGCAGCAGTCCCTGAACATCCGCGTTGGTGAGGATGCGGTACGATCTGTCGCCAAGCAGACCCTCAAATCCGTACTCAATCCCGAACACCTCCCACCCCAGCCCAGATGCTGCCTTCACCACCGCACGAATAACTGCGTTCAGGCCAGGCGCGTCGCCGCCGCTCGTGAGAACGCCGATCCGCTGCCGTTTCCCTGTTGTCATGTATAAACTCCTTGATGGAGGGAATATCCCCTTCTTGCCCCGCGAATGTTCGCTACGGCGCTCCTCCGCGCCCGCAATTATACACCCGACGCTGGTGGGGCGAGGGTTACGCACTGCGAGGTTGCGGGGCTGGTGCCAGGACTTTGCACACACCCTGGCGAGAACTGCTCGCTGCTTGGCGAATTGTATGTACTCTGTGACGACGGTGGTATACTTGTCCGCAATGTCGACTACCGATGATCTCCGGAGCATTCCGCTCCTCGCCAGCCTAGACACGCCAACGCTGGCCGATACTGCTCGCCGCGTGCGCCACTGTAGCTTTCGTCCTGGCCAGCATATTCTGACCGAGGGTGAACAAGCGCCAGGGCTCTTCTTTGTGCTGCGCGGGAGGGTGCGTCTCTCGCGTACCGCCGCCGACGGGCGCGAGCAGGTGCTGGCCATGATCGGCCCCGGTGAACCATTTGACCCTGCGCCCCTCTTTGATGATGGCCCAAACCCCAGCAGCGCTCGCGCGATGAGTCCGGTGACATGTTTGCTGCTCTCACGTGAGGATCTCCTGGCCCTGATTAGCCGACATCCTGGCCTCGCCCTCTCAATGCTCAGTTCTATGGCCGGGCAGTTGCGCGATCTTGTGGGCTTGGTCGAGGATCTCGCCTTTCGCACCGTGCGTGCTCGTATGGCTCGGCATCTCCTCGCCGAGGCTCCCGGCGGTGCCGCCGATCTTACCCAGCAGGAACTGGCCGAGCGCGCCGGTACCGTGCGCGAGATCGCCGGTCGTGCCCTGCGCCGCCTTGCTCAAGAGGGTCTGGTGCGCCTTGAGCGCGGGCGGGTCATCGTTCTCGACCCCACTGGCCTCGCCCATGTGATCGAGGAGTAGGGATGGTTCACAGCCGCCCTAACGTCTGCCAAGGAATATGTGCGATTCCTTGTAGTTTTGGGACTTTAGTGGTAGACAAATAGTTTAAATGTCAGTAGTCTGTGCCTGAACCACGGCGACATGTTCTCGCCGAGTCAAACCTGTTGTTTGTGCAGATAGCGTTGAGGAGAAGAGTTGCTATGCCGTACGTTGTTGCTGAGCCATGCGTTGGGACAAAAGATTCCGCCTGCGTTGCCGTCTGTCCGGTAGATTGTATTTACGAGGGCGACGACCAGTACTACATCAACCCCGATGAGTGCATTGATTGCGGAGCCTGTGAGCCTGAGTGCCCCGTAGAGGCAATTTTCGCTGATGACTCTGTTCCCGCACAGTGGGCATCCTTTACCGAGAAGAACCGTCTTTTCTTTGGCGCGTAAGACGTAGGGACGCAGCACAAAAGGGGCGCGGCATGCCGCGCCC
>CAIXLU010000178.1 GCA_903920315.1 uncultured Oscillochloris sp. | reverse complement strand
TGGGTGCGCTTCGGCGATCCCGCTCAAGGGAATGTGAAGCACGCAATCCTTGATGATTTTCTGGCTCCGCTCCATGCCAGTGGTCAGGGTGTCCATTCCATGAACCTCTATAACGACTATGTGTACTTCTGGCGCTGGGCTATCTGGAAGATCTGCGAGCAGCAACCGGGACACGGCATCATCAGTTTTATCACCGCCGCCTCCTACCTGCGTGGCCCTGGCTTCGCGGGGATGCGCGAACTGATGCGGCGTCGTTTTGATGAACTGTGGATTATTGATCTGGAAGGCGATAATCTCGGCGCCCGCAAGAGTGAGAATGTCTTCGCCATCCAAACCCCGGTGGCGATTGCAATGGGCATCCGCAACGGCCTGGCCCGGCCCGATACCCCGGCCACCGTGCGCTACGCCCGCATCGCGGGCAGCCGCGCCGAGAAACTGGCGTCCTTGGACACGGTTGCACAGTTGGCCGATCTGCCCTGGCGCGAGTGTTTCACCGGCTGGACGGATCTATTCCTGCCCGCATCAGATATGCCTTACTGGAACTGGCCCCTGCTCACCGACCTGTTTCCCTGGCAGGCCAACGGCATGCAATTCAAACGTTCCTGGCCGATTGGCGAGAGCAAAGAGGTGCTGGAGCGGCGCTGGCAGAACCTTCTCACATACCCTCCCAATCAGCGCGGAAAAGCGCTCCGCGAGACTGACGCACGGACTGCCAATCGCACACTTGGCAGTCCTGATGATTCCGACGTTACGCTCCCAGCGATCACAAGCCTAGCGGCGAACGAGACTCCGGTTGATATACGCCGTTACGCCTTCCGCAGCTTTGATCGCCACTGGATGCTGCGCGATCCACGGCTCTGTGATCGCCCCAGACCCGAACTCCAACGCGCCCACGGCGATCAGCAAATCTATCTTGCCAGCCTGCTCACCCATGTGCTTGGGCATGGCCCAGCGGCAACGATAACCGCTCTGATACCTGATCTTGACCATTTTCGCGGTTCATTTGGCGCAAAGCATGTCATCCCGCTTTGGCGCGACAGCGCGGCGACAGAGGCGAACATCACCGCCGGGGTGATGGAGAAACTGAGGGTGAGCTACGGTTGGGCGGTGACACCGCAGCGGTTTTTGGCCTACGCTTACGCCATGCTTGCGTCACCAAGCTACGTCACCCGCTTCTGGGAAGAATTGACCATCCCCGGCCCGCGTTTGCCGATCACCAAAAACGCGGATCTCTTCACTGCCGCCGCCAACCTGGGCGAGCGACTGATCTGGCTGCATACCTACGGCGAACGCTGCGTGCCGAGCGGGAAGAAGACCGGGAAACTGCCATCAGGACGGGCGCGGATCGAGGTTGGTGTGCCGCAGAGCGAGACCGACTACCCCGAAGATTTTGCCTACGACGCCATCAAACAAGAATTGCGCGTTGGCAAGGGAATGTTCAGCGGCGTGCGCCCGGAGATATGGGCGTTCAGCATCTCTGGCCTAGATGTCGTGAAATCCTGGCTGGGCTACCGTATGCGCAAGCGATCAGGCAAAAGCTCATCGCCACTGGACGCAATCCGCCCATCGGCGTGGCACTTCGATGACGAGCTACTCGACCTGTTGGGGATACTGGATCACACGATTGATCTGCTGCCTGAGATAGATGTGCTGCTCGGACAGATTCTGGCGGGAGAACTCTGGAGAGCGGGCGAAATGCCCACGCCAACCGAGGCTGAGCGCACGGGGCCGAAACCAAAAGGGGATGTGGGGAGCCAGAGCATGTTTGCTGACAACGTGTGACTACTCTCCCTACAACAATCCCTTCAGTTCTTCCGCCGCCTTCTTGGTCATACCCGGCACCGCAGCCAGTTCCTCGACGCTGGCCTTGCGAATACCATCCAGCGAGCCAAACGCCTTGAGCAGAGCCTTCTTACGCTTCGGCCCGATACCAGCAATCTCCTCAAGCGGCGAAGCAAATGTAGCTTTACTGCGCAGCTTGCGGTGGTAGGTGATCGCAAAGCGGTGGGCCTCCTCATCCACACGCTGCACCAGCCCCAGCGCCTTACTGTCGCGAGCCAGGACGATCAGCTCCTCATGGTCAGGACGCACGAGATCGAAGCGCTTGCGCTCAACACCTTTGGCTACGCCCACCACCGGAATGTGATCAAAGTTAAGGGCGCGCAGGGCGTCGAGGGCTGCGTTAAGCTGGCCGCGCCCGCCGTCAATCAGCACTAGGTCGGGCAGATCGGCCCACTTTGATAGGGATGAAGGATGAGGGATGAGGGATGAGGGATGAGGGATGAGGGATGAGGGATGAAGGATGAGGGATGAAGGATCGGTATGGGCAGATGAATCAGCGCT
>CAIXLU010000177.1 GCA_903920315.1 uncultured Oscillochloris sp. | reverse complement strand
GTTGGAGCCGTTTCGTCGCTCCGATCCCGCCGAGGTGCCCCATGCCTGAGTTCGCGGGCAAGGTGGCCTTCATCACGGGGGCGGCCCACGGCCAGGGGCGGGCGGTGGCTTTGGCCCTGGCCCGGCAGGGTGCCGATATCGCCGCCCTCGACGTGGCCCGCCAGTTGGATTACCCCGGCTATCGCCTTGCCGAGGCCGACGAACTGCGCACACTCCAGTCTGAGGTAGAGGATCTGGGGCGGCGTGCCCTGATTTTCACTGCCGATGTGCGCGATGAGACCGCCGTGGCACAGGCTGTCCAGCAGACCGCAGCCGAGCTAGGGCGGATTGACATCCTCTTCAACAACGCCGGTATTGCGGCCTACGGCCTGGCCCACGAACTGAGTGAGGCCGCCTGGGACACCATGCTCGACATTAACCTCAAGGGTGCCTGGCTGGTGGCCAAGCACATCATCCCGCATCTGATCGCCCAGAAGAGCGGGGTGATTATCAATAACTCATCGGTGGCGGGGCTGCGTGGCTTCGGGCGCATGAGCCACTACACGGCCTCAAAGTGGGGGTTGACTGGGCTGACTAAGGCGTGGGCGATTGAACTGGCGCCCCACGGCGTGCGGGTCAACTCGATCCACCCCACCGGCGTTAATACGCCCATGAACGACGGGCTGGCCGAGCTAGAGGGGACGACGCCCCAGGCGATTGCGGAGCGTTCGGCGGGGAACCTGCTGCCGGTGCCGTGGATCGAGCCTGCGGACGTGGTGGAGGCGGTTCTCTTTCTGGCCTCTGACCGCGCCCGCTACGTGACCGGCACTCAGCTTGTGATTGACGCTGGCTTGCTGACTCGGTAAGAGACCAGAAAGCATCATGAGAGGCTGCGATGCGTATTTCCAACAAGGGTATCTACGCCCTGCGGGCCATGTTCGACCTGGCCCAGCAGGTGGGGAAGGGGCCGGTGCAAAGCGACGATATCGCGACGCGCCAGGGTATCCCGGTGAATTACCTCAACCAGTTGCTCATCCCGCTGCGGCAGGCTGGGCTGATTGAGAGTGTGCGCGGCGCACAGGGTGGGCATCTGCTGGCCCTGACACCTGAGCGCATTACTTTGTGCGACATCATTGTTGCCATTGAGGGTCCGCTGCTGATTGGGGAGCCATCGCGTGAAGACTGGATACCCACGGTTCCCGAAGACGACGCGCTGGTTAATGATCTCTGGTCGCACCTGCGCGGCAAGATCTCGCTGATGCTGGGCGGGATCACCCTCGATGATCTGCTCCAGCGCAAGCGCCAGCAGGCGGGTAATGTGATGTATTACATTTAGGGCAAGGTTTCAGGTGCCAGGTTTTAGGTTTCAGGCGTAGTGCAGGCTTCCAGCCTGCCGACGTGCATCTGGCGGGCTGGAAGCCCGCGCTACGAACTTCTCCAATGCCCATGTCACCCTGAGCGAAGCGAAGGGTCTGTCAGCGGGTCGGGAAAGATGCTTCGCTGCGCTCAGCATGACATGACAGTGTTACTTCTGCGGTATTGCGGATTTTGCTTTGTTGATCATCGCTGCACTAGCGGCAATGACACCTCGGTGATTCCTGTTTGTACACGGGCCGGAGTGAGGGGATCGCCGAGCAGGCCGTAGGTGCGCAACGAGTCTTGGCAGCAGCGTGTGGTGGTGAAGAGTTCCTGGTAGCCGGTCATGGCGAGGGTTCCCAGGGGTGGGTGTGTGCTGGGATTTTCCCAGAGCGCCCGCGTAAACCCGCGCTGGAGGGCGTCGTGGCCGTAGAGGACTCCCAGGCCCGTTGAGCTCCAGGTGGCGATTGCGCCGCCGTGCGGGTTCAGCAGCAGGGCTTCGTCTACGGTGGTGCCGCGCACGGAGGGTATTTGGAATGCGCCGCTGAGGCAGGTGAGGCCCAGCACAATCGGCAGGCGCGTGGCGTTGGTCAGGTCGCCGGCGAAGTCCACCTGCATGAGAAACTGCCTGTCCTGTGGCCCGCTCGGATCCAGGGGCGGGCCGGTGTAGGCCCACTGGTAGGCCAGGCCATGGCCCATATAGCTCACGGTGGCCGCGCCGCTGGTGAATGCGTCCATCGTGCGCTGGAACGCCAGCAGCGAGTCGCGGATGCGCCAGGGCGAACCTGTCGGCGCGGCGGGATCGTAGTAGATCCGGGCGACCGATACGGCGGGCGGCAGGCTGGCGATGCTTTGATCTTGGACGTAGGCAAAGTCGCCGGCGGTGTCGGCGTTGTCTGCTAGATAGACTGCCCGCCCACGCCATGCGCCGATTTGGGATGATTGCTCGTAGGCGATGATTTTCTGCACCAGTTGGCTTAATTCGGCGGCGCTTTTTACCGGGAGCCGACCAATCAGCAGGTCGGGGAGAAGATCGTCGAGAGGACTGGTGCCGTCGAGTTGGGCAAAACAGCTTTCGCAGGCCGTCTCACCGAGCCAGGGATCAACCGTGGCGAGATACGGCGGGAGCCAGTTTGTCTGGCCGATGCCCAGGTAGTTGTGCGGATCGGAGTTTCCGTCACCCACCAGGGCAACGGCGATGGGCTTAATCGTCCAGGTGGCGGCGGCGTAGCGCAGGAAGCTGCGGATGGCCTGCGGGTTCACCTGACCATCGGCCCAGGCGTCGTAAATTGCGGCGGTAGACACGATGGCCACGCTGTAGCCCTGCGATCTGCGCTGATTGACCAGGGGGGCCAGGGCTGAGGCGAGGGCGTCGGGTACGATGTAGAGCGCCTGAACATTGAGGGGCGTGGCGAGATCAACCGGGACGTGAGGGTTAACGGACGGCGCGTGCATGGTGCCCGGGCCCGCCAGCAGATAGGATCGCGGCGCGGGTAGGTTTGCCTCGAAGCTGTCCGCCCTCATCAACACACGCACCGGCGCAGCAGGGTCGGTCACATCGTAGAGCGTGGCCCCGGCGGGCAGCCCGCTTAGGCTGAAGCAGCGATGACCAGCGGGGCCAACAAAGGCCGCGCCCGCGCCGCCAAAGTTCAGCAGCACCGGCGTCTCCCAGGCGACGCTGTCGAGGTGGATGCCGTCAACAGGCTCGCTCGACGTGGCATCCGGCATCAGGGTCACGGCGGCATGATCGGCGGCGCTGGGGAAACTCAGGCTGCGCGAGAAGATGTCGCTCCCGACCCACCGGGTGGTCTGGACGCTGTTCGCCAGGGTGACGCTCAGGGTGTGGGTGGCGCTGAACATGCTGGCACCGGCGATGGTGATGGTGATCGGCCCGCTGGCCCTGGGCAGATCGGGGCTGAGGGTTGCCGTTACCGTGGTGGAATTGAGCTGAGCGTTCGCAACCCTCAACTCGGCGGCGAAATAGTGGTCGCCATCGGGGCCGGGGATCCGCGAGTCGTAGAACGTGCGGGTGTTCCAGGTGCCTCGGGCCAAGGCCGAGTCCTGGCACGGCACGGTGCCGGTGGGCGGCGCATCGGCACTGGCAATCAGCGGACCAGCGGACGACTCCACCGTTAGCCAGTAGGTATCCGTGCTGTTGTCGCGGTCGCCGGGGGGCGGCGCGTAGAAGCGCAGTTCGCCGAAAATGCCGCCAGAATCGTGCAGCAATTCAAGCGGCACGGC